>JBCCOX010000482.1:0-4312 GCA_039025155.1 Deinococcota bacterium
CGAGTACCGCGACTTAGAAACCAAAGGTCACAGTGAGCGGGTTGTTAATTTGTCTTTAGCTATGGGGCATAAACTTGGCTTTGCGAGTAGTGACATGCAAGCCCTACGCTGGGGTGCTTACCTGCACGATATTGGTAAAGTTGGTGTACCAGACAGTATTTTGCTTAAACCGAGCAAACTGAGTCAAGACGAGTTTGAGGTTATTAAAAAGCACACCGTATTAGGAGCTACCCTGTGCAGCGACATTCCTTTTTTACCCACCGACGCCATCGCCATTGTTCGTTCCCACCACGAGCGTTGGGACGGTAGTGGCTATCCAGACGGGCTTGCTAACACAGACATACCGTTAATGGCGCGGGTGTTTAGTCTAGTTGACGTCTACGACGCCCTTGGCAACGCGCGCGTTTACAAAGAGGCTTGGGCGCAAACCCACGTGATTGCAGAACTCACCCGCCTCAAAGGTAACCAGTTTGACCCCGAGTTAACTGAGGTTTTTCTCGAGGTTGTGAGCGAGCAGGCTGATTAGCCCTCAGACTCGAGACAGTTGATGCGATATTGACGGCCTCAAGTTACTATTGTCAACATGATTGCCAACGCCGTGTTTTAGACTTTGCTAGGCTTACAACACCACGATGAACTGATACACGATGAGTTGATGTTCTCTCCCGTTCTTCCTTTCACCCTTTTGCAATCCCTAATAACAACACATGAGACGCTTATAACAACATCTTGCGCAACCACTATTCGTCTATCTGTCGGCAAAGTTACAAGATGATGTCTTCCTGCCGCTGACTACGCGCGCGCACCTGCCCACCCAGAATAACTAATGACTTAGCAGGCTGAAATTGAATGGCTTCATGCCATGTAAGGGCGTTCAGCAAAACGATATTCGCCGCGCAGCCAACCCTAAGCCCATAGCCTTCAAGTCCTAAAACACGCGCCGGAATATCCGTCACCATCGGTAACACTTGATTAACTTCGCCCTGCCAAGCAAACGCGCCGTTGTGCGCCATAAACTGAGCAACCTCGAGCATGTCGTTTCTACCAAACGGGTAATACCAGTTGTCAATATCGTCTTGCGCGCAAGCAACCGGCACACCCGCAGCTTGCAACTCACGGATTCGGGTGATGCCACGTGGATAAGGTTCACCCTCATTTTCGGTGGTTACGAGCGAGACATGGCTGTTGCTAAACACGGTGAGCCCAGCTTGTTTAACTTTGTCAATCACAATTTTGGCGTAGCCGTCATCATAAAAGCTCAGTGCCGCGCACTGAGTAACGGACACACGACCATGATAGTTACTTTGGATAGTTGTGTTAGCAATGTGCTCGAGCGTCTCTGACTCAGCATCCGTCGTATCATCCGCGACAAGGTGAAGGTCTTTGTCAAAGCGCTTGGCAAGCTCAAAGCACATCTCGGTGTGTTCACGTTTAGCCTCATCACCCACTTCAATCCACGGGATGCCGCCGACCACATCTGCACCTAGCTCCAAGGCGTCCACCATCAACTGCTCTGTTTTCCCGCCGACACCGTCTTGTGGAAACGCGACCACCTGAATCGGCAAGATGCTCGCAAAGTTTTGGGTGACCTCGAGCAGGCCCTTGAGTGCATTTAAGCCAGACGCTTCGTCAACATCTGCAAAAAGCCTAAGCGCACAGGTGCCATTGAGAACGGCCAAGCGGACAACCTCACTGACCCGACTCGCAACATCCTCTGGCGTGTAGGTAGCTTTAACGTGCTTGGCGGCTTCAAATCTAGGTAAGGCTTGAATGTCTGTGGGTAAACCCTTCAGCTTGCGCCGCCAAAAGACTTTACAGGCGTGCAACTGACCGTTTACAAATGCTGGCAGGGCTAACTGTCCGCTAGCATCGTGCTCAACCTTAGCTGAGGCCGTTAGCTCTGGTGCAATATCGGTAATAATGCCATCTGCTACCGCGATGTCCACCTCACGCCCATCTATCAGCCGCGCGTTACGAAGGATAATGTCCATCAGGCATTGTCCAACATGCTGAGCTTGCCCGGATTCAGCAGTCCATGCGGGTCCCAGTCTTGCTTAGCATCTAAAATCGGCTGCCCGTTCCAACGCACGTCGTTGTCCAATAAATACGAATGCGGGTCAGCAATGCGCATCCCCACCTCTTCACTGTAGTTGATGATGTTGTAGAGCTGTTCTTTGCTGCGGTAGCGCACCACCGTCATGCCGCCCGGCGTGGGCAGTTTGCGCCCACCACCGCGCGTAAATTCAATATGATGTATAAGGTCATCCCCAAACCGTTCGCTGCGAAGTGCTAGCTGCTCATACACGCGGCTGGCATCAAAGCCATCTTGTAAATAGGTGAGCGTAGGGTCCGCTTTCATCGCCCAAAGCGTCGTATGGTTCCAAGTAAAGTCAGATAAGGTGATGCCCTTTGTGTGGTACGCCTCGTGGGGACTGTGCCAGGTGAGGCTGCCACCATGCGCCTCCACATGTTGGGTAAGTACGTTCTCGTCTACCACAAGTTCCATGAGTGCCAGCGTCTTACCCGGCGGGGCAGCGCCGACCTCAACCAGTTTGGGATAGTAGCTTGGCAAAGGGTCTTCGTGTAGGGACAGCAGACGCTTGGGAATACTCGTATCTGCCGCGAGTGCGTGCCCAAACTCCAGCGCTTGGGTGAGGTCGTCAAACGCGGCCACGTACTGCGCCCACGGCATGGCTGGCGCAAGCGCCAAGGTAAGTTCGCTGATGATTCCAGTCACACCACACGAGTGAATTACACCCAAAAGTGCGTCCGGGTCACTTATGTTCATGACTCGAGGACTGTCTTCAACCGTCACAACCGTTGTATTAAGCACGTTGCCTTCATCCCACAATGACCCCCACGTAATGGAGCCAATGCCACCAGACCCACCTGCTAAAAAGCCACCTGCCGTAGCTGTTGCGTAAGTGCTGGGGTACATGCGCAGTTCACCGCCGATAGGGCGCGCTTCCCGTTCAATCGTGCCGAGTTTCACGCCCGCTTGCACGTGGGCATAATCCGGTGTGAGGTCTAAAATTTCTTTGAGCAAATGCGTGCTGAGTACCAGACCACCACGCAAGGGAACCCCTTGACCGTAGTTACCTGTGCCGCTGCCACGCATAGTGATGGGCACGTTGTGTTTAACAGCTAGCTTCACCACCTCGAGCAACTGCTCTGTTGTCCGTGGTGCCACAATGGCATCTGCCAATTTGTCATCAAGTTGCGCTTTTAGAACGGGAGAAAACCAATAATGATCTTTCGACATGACCTCGAGCGGTTTACCTTCTACAAAGAGTCCATTCTTACCGACTACAGCTTCCAAGTCCTGCTGTAACTGTATATCTATCATGATTTAAGCATAAACATACTCTGACCGTAAAAACATATGATGACCCGCCTTGTGCAAACTAACAGGTTGCGACTGGGGTGCTTGGCCTACCGAAAAACTGACGCCTTCAATTAGGCCGGGACGGGGTTTGTCAGGGCTACTGCCAATCACATTAGGACAAAGCGCCAAAAATTCATCATTGATGAGTCCGGCAGCAATCATGGATGCATAAGCGCGTGGGCCACCTTCGCAAAGGCTGGTAAACACGCCGCAGTCGTGCTCGAGCACGTCCATCAACCTTGGTAAATCCACACCGCTAGCATCCGCATTTTCTAAGTTCATAACCTCAACGTGAGCTTTGACGTGCCCCACAAGCTGCGCGTTGGCACGCGCTTCACCTTCTTTGGTCGTGGCTATCAAAATAGAAATATCATCCTGCTGAAAGGTGTGTGCTGTTGGCAAAATATCACCTGTGAGCGACAAAAATACTGCGAGTGGCGTAGGCTTGCGCCCTTCTTGTTTCCGAAGTGCAGCAAAACTGCCTGCATCATCTGGAAAAATATACGCACTTGTCCACAGGTGTTCGGGTTCAATTTGCAGCGTGCGGTCACCCATAATCACAGCATCTGCCCGCGCCCGTAAAAGCCCCATGAGCCACTGGTCGTGGCGGTTAAAGCCGCTTACATCGCCACCGCCCATGTGGTCAGGTTCGTTGTAGGAAATGCGGCCGTCCCGTGATAACGCAAAATTAGCGTAGCAATAGCGCGTGTTGGCTGGAATGCGCCACGGGCTGCCGTAGGTTTGTTGGACGCTCGGGGGTAGCTCGAGGCTATTAGCAACATCTACGTCACGGTCATCAAATAGAACAGTGAACGGCTGTAAGGGTGTAGCGGCTGCCTCAAAGGAAGATGCTAGCAAGGTTGTCATAAGGCATCTTACCCAATCCTAGGCAGGGATATTTTGGCGAAGGTGGCGTGCCTCGAGCAC
>JBCCOX010000483.1:0-4307 GCA_039025155.1 Deinococcota bacterium
CTAGCGGCCCCAAGCTGCGGTCAATGCAGTAGTAATCCCCGCCTGCTCTAGGCATGGCTGTCGTGAGTTCTGCCATACTGAACATAGCTGGCGCAATAATGAAGCTCGAGAGCAAGTATGCGAGCACCACCGACGGACCCGTTTCTGCCATGGCAACCCCCGGCAGCAAGAAAAAGCCCGAACTAAACATGGCCCCAGTACTCACCGCGTAAACATCAAACAGACCCAGATTACGCTTGAGTTTTTCCTTGGGTTGCGTTGTCACCTGTAGTGCCACTTAGCCTCCTAAGTTGCTAGTTGATATGTGTCAAAAAGTGATGTGTGTCAAAAAGTATAGAAAATGCGCCCGCTTGGGCGCATAACGAGTTTCGCCTTAACCTAAAATCTTGAATTAAGAATTAGTTTAGCACGCCCCTCACTAGGACGAGCATACTGAAGGTACGCTTACACATGCGGCTGCAACATCAAAATTGTGCTAGCAGTAGCAGTTTGTACGCGCAACCATAACAAGTCACTGACGTGCAAACGTGTGCGTCAAGCAGGGGATAAGAAACTCACCTCAACATATTAGCTAGGTGCTCGAGCTGTTGTTACATAACCTGAGTTCGGCGTTAATGTACGTCAGAGACACGTCTTGTGTGACTATCAGAGAAATTATGATTTGAAATACGTCAAAATAGCCTGTGTAACCTAAATGCTGCCCGTTCAGGGGCTGATGGTTTTATAGCTACATCGTGATATGTGTCAGAGACGCATTGCTGATTACTTGAAAACATCAAACTCAGGTTACACATGTTCAAGTCCCTGAGTAAGACGATGGTGCTGGGTGCTGGATGCTGGGCGTTGGGAAAGTTCATCCGACATGATACCTGCATCAGCACGTCGTCGCGTTGTCGCCTTGTCCTAGCGTTGTCTTGGTGTTCTAGTAGCCTTGTCTTAATGTTGTCTTGGCGTTGCTGTGAGTACTGTCAAGCACGTTCTGTAACTGTTAGTCCACCCGCTGAAGGCACTTGTTTTACTACAAGATAAGCTGAAGGCACTTGTTTTACTACAAGATAAGACGTGTTAAAAATGGCGTGCTAGGTTGGCTACTGCCACCTTCTGGTTCTAGGGTAAGGACAAAACTGGCACCTATCTCTGTACCTTCTGGCACGACAAAGGCCCGCTCGGAAGCTGTACCTAGTGACGTGGCTTCTTGATCTGAGTTAGTCTGGTTTGGGTCAACTTGCCAAGCTTGATAAACCTGACCGCGTGGCGGTGCTGCCTCGAGCACGACCAGCACATCACCTTCATTGCGGCGCACCAACACGCCTAGTGAGTTGCCGCTAGCGTCAACTAGAGGCTGCGTTACCGCACCGGGCTGTGCGCTGTAGTCCTCGAGCAACTGTCCAATGGCAAAATCTTGCTGCATGGGATTTAAAAAAAACACCCAAATTCCGCCCAACACTGCACCTGCAATCAGCAGACTTTGCAGTACTGTACCCCCCCAAGACGTAGCTTTACGGGTTGCTGTCGCGGCCTCGGTAGCAGGATCGTAAACAACTTCATAAGGGGGCTCGTAGACAGTACTCGCTTCTAGCTCGAGCCCACCAGTAGCTTGTGAACTAGAAACTTGTGAACCAGTAGCTTGTGAACCAGTAGCTTGTGAACCAGTAGCTTGTGAACCGGTAGCTTGCACGCCCGCCTGTGGCTGCGTCAGCGCACCGGGAGCTGCAGGCGCAGTTAGGTCTGGCAAAGCCCGAACGCGCTTGAGGAGGTTATCTGTTGCGTAGTCAGGAATGGCAACAGGCGGTAAGTCTAGGACCATCACGGCGAGGCCGTCCATAGTTTGGCGCACAAATTCTGCCGTTTGTGGATGGCGTTCAATAGCTGGCTCGAGCGCTCCCGACTCACTATCTCCCAACAGCCCCAAGCTGTACTCAATGAGCTTGTCTTCGTTCACGTGCTGGCCCCTCTTGCATCTTGTCCGCCACTATCCTGCAAATAGGTGTACACACGCTCTAAGCTGGTGCGCAAGCTCGTGGTGACCGTCCGCAAAGGTTTGCCAGTCACATTGGCCAGTTCACGGTAATTACAGTGTTGAAACAAAGCAAGCTCAATAAGTTCGCGTTCATCTGGGGTGAGGATGGCGGCTGCCCGTTTGAAGTCAGCATCCACCGGTAAAGGTACTTGGTTAGGTGCGTCCCAGGTCTCGAGCAAAGTGCTTGATAGCTTCCGCTTAAACGCTAAGTTGAGAATATGACGGTGCGCAATAATTACAATCCATGTTGCCGCGCGAACCCGTCGCGGGTCGTACTGAGTTGCCCGCTGCCACAGGTTGACAAAAATATCTTCCACGCTAGTCTGAATGTCTTCGGGGTTTTGCAACATACGCTGAGCAAGCGCCCCCAAATACGGTGCATAGCGGGCATAGAGTTCAACAAACGCCACTTCGCTACCGTGGGCCATGCCTTCAATCAAGGCGTGATCTGGAAACATTTTAAGTTCGTCTGCAGGGCTACTCATAACATTCCTAGGGTTAGATGATGCTTACAAGTACCATCTTCTGGCAAGACCCTACACGGTTTCAGGGATGTATACAACTCGGATGTTAATGTCGTCATCAGTTGTTGTAGATATTACACCAGCTTGGCACTCATCTTCCAACCTTGTGAGGGTCAACATGCTTAGAAAACAAGCAAGCTGTCGTCACAGTCACGATATTATCAATTAAGCTAACGTGTTCATGCTTGCATGATGTTGAAGCTGGTGGTCACAAGATAGTTCCACAGGCATCATTAATCATCATCTTGTGATGCAGCTACTTCCAAGGCTAGACAAGCTTGTGTCAGCGCTGTGATCAAGTAGCTTATGTCTACACATGGCAATATGTCTACACATGGTAAGTCTACACATGGCAATGCTCGAGACAGTCAAAACGTCTAAATAAGGTCACAATAAGCCCTCTGGACGTTTGGCTTATCCAAACCCTGAGGGAGTAGCCGATGAGCAACCCACAAGACTTCCGCCACACCCTAGGACGCTTTGCCACAGGCGTCACTGTTATAACCGTGCAACACGAAGGTATCACTAGGGGCATTACGGTGAGTGCGTTTATGTCGCTGTCGCTCGAGCCGCCCTTAGTCGGTGTCTGCATTGACAAACATGCCCAAGCACACGCTACGTTACTCGCTACCAAGCAGTACGGCGTGAGCATTTTGCGTGAGGGCCAAGCAGACGTAAGCACTCACTTTGCAGGTCACCCTAGCCTCGCTGACGATCCTTTTACAGACGTTCACGGCATGCCGCTTATTGCGGACGCCCTAGCCCACATCATCTGCGATGTTGACGCTCAGCACGATGTTGGCGACCATACGTTTTTTGTAGGCCGGGTTACTCACCTTGCTTGGTACGACGGTGAGCCGCTGCTGTATTCACAGGGTAGCTACCGTTACCTTACGCCTCTAGGTGAGGGTTCACACTGAGGTTATACCCTCAAGTTTTACACCAAGTACACACTCACAACTAGATACGCTTGATAGGTTATTGGTCAAGACTACCTGATTATTTTGATGACGCTGCTTGGGTAATGTTGTTTTGATGATTCCAGTAATTACACGATGCGTCATCACAGTGAAGAAACCTCCCCTAGCCCCTCCTGTGAGGAGGGGAAAGCAAGAAAATGTCTCCCTAGCAAGGGGGTTGTGTTGTAGGAAAAGCAAAGGGCATCATCTACTCGTTAATACCACTCGCATCAATCAAAGCGCTCAAAAAGCCGCAAAAAACGCATCCCGTCCACCAACGCCAGTGTTGTCTGGGAAAATGCCTTCGGTGCCACCTACAATGTAAACCGTACCGCTGTCGGTAACCGCTATCGCCCGGCCGTTTTCACTTTCTAAAGTGCCAAATTGTTCGTTGCGGACGGGTTGTAAGTTGGCGTCTAGCACCATCATAAATACGTCGTTACTACCTGCGTTGCCAAAGCTAGCACCGGTGGCATCAGTTAAGCTGCCTTGGGTAAAGCCTGTTAGGTAAAGTTGCCCGTTGGTATCTAGCGCCATGCCTTCAGCGGTGTCGAAGGCGTCTGTGCCAAATTGCTCGAGCCGCTTGGTGATGCCGTTTTCATCAAACTGAATCACAAACACGTCGTCGCCGCCAGCGCTGGTCATCCCGAAAAGGCCCTGAGTTACGCCCACGCCGTAGACGTTTTCTACACCATCGGTCACGAGGCGGACAATGGCGTCGTTGCGCTGGGTTCCAAACTGAAACACAAAGTCCAGCACACCCACAGGCGTAATTTTGGCAATAAAACCGTCGCGCGTGCCCGC
>JBCCOX010000484.1:0-4296 GCA_039025155.1 Deinococcota bacterium
GCATTGAAGACGCCAGCAAAGCCATGGTCTTTTTATGGCCGGTGATGGTGGTTGTGTTGCTGTTAGTCACCTATGTGCCGTGGTTTGTGACGGTTTTGCCTACCTTGCTCAGTCGTTTTCAATAACAACCCGACATATTCATACGATTATCACATACGTGACTATCACATGCGCCATTATCATAGGGGCAACTCATGAGGATTGAAGGTGGCTTGCCCACTCGTTTCTTGAATGGGTTGCTTGTACCATACCCAAAGCCCGTAACTCATATTGGTGAGTAGCAAGGCTGAAAGTGTTACCAAAAAGGTCGTGGGGTAAAGGTCTAAAAAGGTAAAGCTGAAGACAAACGCGAGCACACCTGTACCCGCTTTGAGCAGTGGGCTGAGCGTCTTGTGCGTAGGCTCGTCTGCAGCGCGCTGGAGGGTGAGCTCGAGTAGCGCAAGTGTCACCAAAATAACCCCAACACAGCCTCCGATGAGGGTTTGCACGTTTGGCTCGATAATTTTTTGCGCGTCAACAACGTGCGTGATACCTGCACTGAGTGCCCCAATGGCCATCACAAAAGGTAAGTGTAAATAGGTCCACACAAACGTCCAGACACCTTGCTTGGGTTGCCGCCTACCAATAAAATCAAAATATAACCACCACAACCCGAAGCCAATCGCCACACCGAGGGCAACGTAGGCAAATAACGCAAGACTGACTTCATCAAGCTCACTGAGGCCGTTGACAATGCCAATGACCATCTCACCGAGCACAATGATGGTAAATAAGCCAAAGCGCTTGGGTAGTTTGCGACAACTGTAAGGCGGTAAGTCAGCTTGTAAACGCACTGTCGTTAACGGGGCAAGCACCTCAATGACGAGCCCTAACCCAAATACCCACAAGCGCGCTGGTGCTGGCACTAGTGTTGATAGACTCACCAGAATGATGCTGAGGACAAAGGTAGGCACGTAGCGCTTGCCAACAGGTCGGAAGCGCTCAGACGCCACGGTTGCCCAAGCCCACATGAGGGTAATCACTAGCCGAGCAGCCGCATAAGACAGTGCAAACCCCGTGTAACTTGTCGTCATGGCATGGTGGGCGCTCACAGCCATGCCAATCATGGGTAGCATGAGCAAGTAAATGTAAACTCGCATCTCTACGCCTTCGGTTTCAAAGCGCTCGGTGTAAAAGGTGTCCCCTACCCAGACCCACCAAACCGGGACAAACAAAAACATGAACTTAAGAAGTCCTGGTAGCGTAGGGTCAGCAGCCAAACTGTGGACAAGTTCGGCGATGACGGCAACAAAGAAAAGGTCGAAGAATAGCTCGAGCCAATTTACCGTACGCCCGCTATCGCTGTCATGCAGTTCAGGTGACTGCCAAATGCGCCTTCTTACGCTTGGGCTAGCTTTTGACCCAGCTTTTAGACTGGCTTCAGTAACCGATGCCCCAGCAGCTTGGGGTGATGGAGCTTGCTGGCTTGATGGAGCTTGCTGGGCTGATATAGAGTGTTGCGTCCGACGTGCCATATGCTTAGTTTACTCGCCTGTTCTAGCTTAGTCATCCAACGGGCAAGCTCATCAAAACAAATCACCAACGGCCACACTAAAGACGCCACTGCTATTTGCCTCGCTAAAGCCATAGTTAAAGCGTATGGGCGGCGCACTGATGCCAAACGCCCTAAGTTGAATCAGCGCACCTGCACCTGCGCCAACGTGTAAGCCCGGATCATCCCCACCAAAGTCGTTGCTTGTTAAGCCTGTGTCAGCAAACCCGTAAACAACAAAACGTTCGGTGAGTGGAATGTCTAGTCCGAGGCTCGTTACGTTAACGCGGTATTCCACTGAACTGGTGACGTAATTTTGGGTTGGCAAAATATCATCGCCGCTGTAGCCACGCAGTTGATAGCGAAAGTCGTTGTTATCACCTACGTTAAACAAGCGTGCGTAAGGTAAACCGTCAGAGAGTGCTGTCCCTGCGTTCACACGCAACGCTAGCACCTGACTATCTGCCAGTGGGGTAAAGTAGCCGCGCAAGCCAAGCTCGAGCGGCACGTACAGATAGCTATCTTGCTCTAATGTCTCCCGGTTTCGGTAGTCGTCGCCAAAACCAATGCCTGCCCGCGCACTTGCGTAGTACCCCCGGCTGGCAAAGCTAGGGTCGTCGCGGGTGTCGCGGCTAAGCTGGGTATCCAAGAAAATAAACCCACCGTCTTGCTCGGTAAAGCTACTTGCGTCTGCTTCGCTGAGGTCGCAGCCGCCATCTAGGTTGCCGTCAGCCTCAAACTCACAAGCTTCGCCCGTTTCGTAGTCGTAATCAATCAGTTCAAAGCGCAGTGAGGTGGCGAGTTGGGTTGTGCTCGATAAGTTTCTAGCGAGGTCAAGGCGTAAGCCAGTGGTGCGCTGGGTGGTTTCACCAACTCGGATGGCATTATCGTCGTCATCATCGCAAGTGCCAGCAGCCACACAGGGATGCGGCAGTTCACGCAGGCCGTCAGCACGTAAAGCGATGTTGGCATCTACCAAACTGTAAGCAGACACAGTAAACGAGGTTGGATTGTCTTGAAAGTCAAATAGGTTAAGCTCGAGCCACGGAATGGTGTAGCTAAGCTCACCGCCAAATTGCGTGCCATTGTCAGTCGTGTAGACAATCCCAGCAGCACTTGCGCTGTGGGCGCGCCCGAATAATTGAGGTTGGGTGTACTTCACGCCGAGCTCAAAAAAAGCTGCTCTACCAGAGTCCAGTTCAACGCCTAGGACAGGCTCGAGCCGCAGCAAAATGTTGTTAGGAACTTCAAAGACCTGCACAGTGAGGTCGACGCCCTCATCACTCACCTCTGGCGTAATCTCAACGGCTAAAAAAGCATTAAGTGCCGTAAGTTGCGCTTTGGCGTTAGCAATGGCATCCGCTTGGTAAAGGTCGCCGCTGTCAGGTAAGTACTTCAAAATAAAGTCTGGTTCTGTCGCACCCGTAGGTGACATGCTGGGAGGTCCACCTTCAGCTTCAGGTCTACCCAAAAAGACGACGTTGCGGGTGTTTACGCTAAGTTCGGTAACCCTTTGCGTGTAACGCCCTGCTTCAAAGCTAAACGCAGGTGTGTTGCCAATAAGATAGCCTCGAGCTTCATACAACGCTTGCAAAGCCTCAAAATCTGCTTGGGCTGCCTCATTCGTGTAATTACTGCCAACCTGTAAGCTGAGGCTGCCAGCAAGGTCGTCTGCCGTGAGTGAGCTACTGCCTTCAACAACAACTTGACGAATTTGCGTGTCGGCATTATCTGAGTCTGTGGGTGATGCTTGAGATAGCCCGTAGGCTGGCCCCAGTAGTATCCAGATAGCTAACAGGTAAATAGGTGTATGGTTCATGACGTTTTGTCTCCTAGGGTAGCTCGAGGCCGTCAGAGATATAGCTGCTAACGACCTTTAATGTGCAACTAATGTGCAACATGGTGTCATCTCAATGTGTGATTTGAGGGTGTTTGGCAAATGCCATACATCAAGCCTTCGTAACTGTAAGCCTTTATGACTATGGTGTTGTGGTGTTGTAGAAGCTTGACATATGAATAGAGCCTCTACGTAACAACGCTCGAAAAGGTTATCTTGGCAAGGTTAAGACTTGATGTAAGTTTGCGAAACGTGCGCTACGGCCTGCTGCACCTGTACCTAGGTTGGTGTTCTAGCACCTACTACAGGCCAGCGCGAATTGCCTCGATGTAGCTGCGATTAGCACCAAGGTCGCTTTGACCTAACCGCGCGGCGGAGCGCACGTGGATGATGCCGGGCTCCGCAAAGTAAAACTCAGCGTCATCAACAAAGCGCATGAGCCTCGAGCGCAGTTCAACGTGAATGTAATCGTCGTCTTGGGTGATGAGCGTACTTCTGGGCAGGTTAGCGAGGACCTCAAGCAAGGCTGCTCGAGCCTCTTCTTGCGACCCCTCATAACGAAGTGGCTCAATGCTGTGCTCATCATCCGTTGCATAGCTACTTACGCAATTAGGTTTGTCCGGGCAAGCCGCCAGACGACCTTCTTGCACACCAAGATTGCTGGGCATAGAACTACCCTGTACCACCAGCACTCGCAGCACCACATAGCCAACAATTGCCACAACGACAACAATCAATAAACCCCATAAGAATCTATCCATGAGTCTAGTCTGACGT
Organism: Deinococcota bacterium; assembly: GCA_039025155.1. GTDB lineage: Bacteria > Deinococcota > Deinococci > Deinococcales > Trueperaceae > JBCCBI01. The sequence continues at coordinate 4,146 of JBCCOX010000484.1, forward strand.
ATTTAGGTCAGCGCTTTAGCAGCACATCAAACAGACATTAGCCTGATGACGTTAACCTTGCTCAGGTTCATGCAGGTTTGGTCGCGCGCATAGCAAACGTGCGTGGGATGAGACTCTGCTCGTCAGCGTTCAAGTTGGGCATACTGTTCCA
>JBCCOX010000485.1:0-4293 GCA_039025155.1 Deinococcota bacterium
AGTTTGAGGCTCAGTTCTAAAAGGTAGGCTGCTAATCCTGGGCGAATGGTGCCGCGTTTGCCAATGGCATTCACAGTGGCTTTGGCAACAACGCTAGCGGATGCTGCCGTGCTCATGTTCATGTTGGCACGCTCCGCAAAACCAGTTTTTACAGTTGCAGGCGCGCTCGAGAGTACATCAATCCCGTGGGGACCAAGTTCTAAGCGCAAGCCCTCAGCCAAAGATTGAATATAGGCTTTGGTAGCAGCGTAGTTAGCTGCTCGAGCCACGCCCTGAAATGCCACCAGTGAACTTATAAAAACGACAGCACCACGGCCTCGAGCTAATAACCTCGGTACAAACGCATGAACTAGTTCAGTAACAGCGATACAATTCACGTGCACCATATTGATTTCCTGCTCTATATCAGCATCTGCAAACACCCCACTCGTCCCAAACCCGGCGGCTGGCACAATAAGACCAACATCAAGCGCGTCAGTTACTTGAACAAGCTTGTGACGTTCGTGTTGCTCGGCGAGGTCAGCCGCTATGGTCAAGGTTTCTATGCCATGTGCTGCTGCGAGTTGAGTAGCTAGAGCGTCGAGGCGCTCCAATCTGCGTGCCACAAGTACCAAGTTGAGGCCACGTGCAGCAAGTTCTATGGCAACCTCTTGGCCGATGCCGTCAGATGCACCTGTCACCACAGCCCACGGACCAAACCGCTCTTGGAAGCTAGTCATGCTGCTACCTTGGCTTTCACTGTAACTGTGGACGTACGGTGCGCTTCCGTAAGGCTGAGGATGTGAAACAATACCGCAAAGGTGATGAGAAAGTAAGGAATTAATCCTGTAGGGTAAGACGCTACCTGATTAGGCCGATCAAATGCAAAGAGTTGCAAGCTAGTAGGGCTGCTAAAAAAGCCAAAGAAAAATGCTGAGATGGCGTCTAAAATACCTACTGCTGCCACGGCGTAAATAGCGGGTTTAGGAATGGCTCCGCGGCGGTAGATGAGGAGGACGGCGAGCGCAACCAACGCTGTAGCGAGGTCGCCCCAACCTGCGGGCAGCGCAAAAATAGCGGGTAAGTTACCTCGAGACCACTCGAGCACAAACACCATGCCAATCGCCCGAAAGAGTTGTAAGCCAATAAGCCAACGCTGGTTGAGACCGCGCCCGACAATGACCTTGGCAAAAATAGTTGCCATAAGAACAGCACTGATAAGAATAATCAGCGGTAAGGCTTCAGCTATAAGACCTGTACCCACTAAACGCTCAGCCCGTACGATGAGCCACGCCAAAATTGCCCATACAGCAGTGATAGCAAAAAACAACCAAGAAGTCACTAGTGAGCGGCCTGACTCGCGCATAATCACAAAAATGAGCCACGGCGCAAACGCCCACGTTGCCACAACAATGCCTTCAGTAATCCATGAGTAAGTATAAGGTTCCACCGTTGACCTCCATTAAAATATAGGAATGATTGTTCCAAAAAGTGCTAAAAAAATTTAGTCAAAGACGTTCACAAGGCCTCGCGCAACAATTTGTTTGGCATGACTAGTTTCTGGTGCATGGCGCGCAAGTACCCGCAAGCCTAAAAATAGTGTGAGTAAAAAGTCTGCGTCAGTATCTGCCTCCTCTGGAGTTTTGTTACCAGCCTCAACTAAAGGCTCTAGGGCACGTCGAAAGAGTTTTTGAACCTCAGTGCGTGCGTCGTGGGCGATTTGAGCAATCTCAGGATTGATCTCAGAAAGCTCCGTAATGGTGTTGACCATAAGACAGCCGCGCTGCCAAGGGTCGTGACTAATTTGCTGCGCAATTGTCTCAAAGGTGAGGGTGATGGCCTCTCGAGGCGTTTTACTGCCTACCTCTGTTAGAGGCAGCAATGCTTCCATACCAACGGTTTGGATATACCTTGCAAACGCAGCTCGAAACAGCACCTCTTTGCTTGACCACACTGAGTACAAACTGCTGCGGCTAATGCCTAGATGGGACACCAAGTCATCTAGCGAGGTTGCGCAAAAGCCATGACGCCAGAAATAGTCCATCGCTCTGGTCTCGATAGCTGTAGTATCAAACGCGCGTTTTCTGCCCACAAACTGAGTTTATACTATTCTGGAACAATCGGTTCACAATCTGGCTTACATTACGACCTTACCTGACCAAGTTGGATCAATTGTCAGGGTGCAGCACTACAGACTGAGTTATCCTTTGAGGACTGCGCCAATGATGACGGCTATCTTTATAGGGGAGATGGTGTCAGCTCTAGTTAAGTTGCGTGTTGATAGCGTGAGTCTTTAGCCTCGAGCACCTGCACCCAAATCACAACTGCATACACAACGGGTACAGCCATAAGAACAACGATGATTGTTAGCAGAGGCAACGTGTTGAGTGTTGTAAACCCTAAAAGTGCAATGACCAGTGCAATACTCACCAGAATAATGCTACCGAGGTTGTAAGCTCGCTCAAGTTGGGGTAAAACCTGAATTACATGCATCAGGGGCACCAGGCAAAGCATATATATAGCCACAGCGCTCACAAGTATCCAGCGTGTGATAAGCGTAAGCGGCTCGCCAGCGTGCTCAACAATACCCAGCATTGTTGAGCCAGTCACAACAATGCTCATGCTAACGAGTAGGTGCATATAAAGCCATGTTGTGCCAGCAACTTGCCCAGCTAAGGGGTGGCGGTGGGAAATAAAATCAAAGTAAAGCCACCACATTATGATAGCCAGACAAAGCCCTAGCCCGCCAACAACAAACGCAATAGGTGTTAAGTGATGATGTTCAGCAAGGCCGTTTACCACGCCAACAACGACCTCGGCTAAAACTAAAATGTTAAATAACCCAAAGCGTTCTATGAGTGCTGGACTAAAGTGGATAGGGCGGCGTTGCTGCTTGCGAAGTTTGGGTTGTAAGACAAACATGACAAAAGGCTGCAGCAAACTTAGTGACACAGCTATGCCCCATACGTAAAAGCGTAGGGGCATAGCCACAAGCATAGATACAAAAAATAAGGCAGTTGAAATGCTAAACACAACTACAAAGGAGCGGTTTTCAAGGTGATGCTCAGGGTCGTGGACAGCAAGTCGCCACCATAAAAAGCTGAGGATGAGCTGGAAGATGCCGTAAAAGAATGCAAAACCTCTCGAGCCTTCGCCCATAGCATTGTGTGCAAACACAGCCATGCCAGCGACTGCACCCATCTGCGCAAAAGTAAACAGTCGCGTACGAATATCATTATTCCCGTGATACTCGTGGTAGGTTGTCCCATTGAGCCACGCCCACCAGACGATGGCAAACAAAAATACAAACTGCCCAAGGTGGTTTAGGTCAAGGTGTGCTGCCAGCGCGTGGGCAACTTGGGCGACCAGCACAACATAGACAAGGTCATAAAAAAGTTCTAAAAAACTGACTGAGCGGTCATCTTGTACGTCGGCTGCTTTGCGTGCGGGTTGCCACCAAAGGCGCGTTTTTAGGTTCACAACGATAATTCCCTCGAGATTGAGATGCCATCATCATATCAAATGAGTGTCTTGAGGAGAGCTGATATTCTTCAAGGATAGCGTCGCGCAAAAAATGGGTAACTTATACTACTATTTCACCTAAAGATAAAGATATTAACAATATAATCTTGCTCTAAACACGAGCAGTTGATAGATTTATCAACAAAATTAGTCAACAGGTTAACATTAGCCTGATAGTGCCATCATGTGCGTGCTGGCAAGGCATCTTTTGCTTTGACAAAAAGCCACACCCAACCCACAAGCTGAAACACGCCGCCAATGGGTGTAATAGCACCTAAAATAGCTAGGTCTAATAGCACCAGCAAGTACAAACTCCCTGAAAAGATGACGCTGCCAATCACCCAAAACGCCGCTGCTTTGCGGCAAGCCTGCGGCAGGGTAGAAATAGCCAGTAACGCTAGTGCGTGGTACATCTGGTAACGCACGCCAACCTCAAAGGTGTTTAAACGCTCTGGGGTGACGATGTTTTCGAGCGAATGTGCGCCAAATGCGCCCAACGCAACCCCTAAAAATCCCAAAATGGCGGCAAGTTCAAGGCTGTGGTTAGCAAACCATGCTAGGGGAGTAAACGAGGCACGTTGTTGGGTAAGAGTACTCAAGGGTCATCTCCTTCTTTTATGGAATGTCAACGCAGAGGTAAGGTAGATCATTAGCTGGCTGCATTTGAGAGTGTTTCTCGAGGCATCACAGACTGACCGGACGGTTGTGTAGGGGAGTTGCGTTCGTCAGACATGAGTAGGCCGTCCTCGAGCTGAATCACGCGGTCAACTTTATCGAGCATGCGGTAATCAT
>JBCCOX010000486.1:0-4285 GCA_039025155.1 Deinococcota bacterium
CGAGCGTCTTACGGTGTAAGGCGTCCACGCAGGTCCTCTAACAAGCCCCGGCAGCCGTCTTCAATCATGGCAAAGACCCGCTCAAAACCGTTTTCCCCACCGTAATACGGGTCCATTACGTCATGATGTTTATAACTTGTGTCGCTCGCGTAATCTAACATCTTGCTAATTTTGGTATCACAACTGCGCCCCAACCGCATCAATATTTGTAAGCGGTGGCTGTCTGTCATCACAATAAGATAATCAAACTGTAAGCAGTCATCCTGCTTGAGCAGGCGAGCACGCTGCTCAGAAATGTCATAGCCATGTAGCTTAGCAACTTCTTGTGAGCGTGCGTCTGGCGGCTCGCCTGTGTGATAGGCGTCCGTCCCGGCTGAGTCCACCTTAATGACCTCAGCTAAACCAGCTTCCTGAACGAGGCCCTCAAAAATGCCATGCGCTGTTGGTGAACGGCAAATATTACCTGTACAAATAAACAGCACAGCAATACGATAAGTTGTCTGTGACGATGGTGTGTTCATTTAGAAATCACACATTTATCATATACCAAAGCGTCTCAAAATGACGACAAGAGCATCGTTTGAGCAGCAATTCCAAATGAAGCGAACGCCCTAGCTATGCAATACTTGAAGTATGAAGGGACAACTCAGCCTAAACGCCATCGTTGACTGTATTGCCAGCGTGTTTGACGCGCAACAGGATAGCCGCGACCCAAGACGTTGTAGGTATCAGCTAAGCGATGCAGGACTTGCCGCATTTTCGGTGTTCTTCAGCCAAAGCGCATCATTTTTAGAACATCAACGAGATCTTGGGCGGCGCAAAGGTAAGAGTAACGCTGAGAACCTATTTGGGCTTGAGCAACTACCGACCGATCAACAGATAAGGAACTTGCTTGATGGCGTGTCAGCAGAAGCTTTGGGTGTTGTGTATCGCCATCTTGTCAAGGTTCTGGTCGAGACGAAGGTGCTAGAGAGGTTTAAGGTTGCTGGACGCTACTACCTTCTGGCGATGGATGGCACGCACTACTTTGGTTCTGAAAAGATTCACTGTGATAACTGCCATGTTCGTATGCTCAAGGACAAGCTGCACTATAGTCACAGTGTCATCCCACCTGTTTTAGTATCTCCTGAGCAAGGCGAGGTGGTTAGCCTAGAGCCTGAATTTATCAGTCCCCAAGATGGTGATGAGAAACAAGATTGTGAACGCAAAGCAGCTAAACGCTGCTTACGCACAAAGCAAAGTATTATCCCCTAGACCACGTGATTGTCTTAGGTGACGACATTTATTGCTGCCAACCCCACTGTGAGGCTGTGGCTGTCAATAACTGGCGATTTATCTTTGTCTGTAAACCGCAGTCCCATCAAACGCTTTATGAGTATCTTGCGTTAACACCTCTGCAAAGCTTCACGAGCACACACTGGAATGGGCGCTTTCAAGAATTACACTGCTACCGTTTTGCCAGTAACCTGCCTTTACGTGACACTGACGATGCGCTGAGGGTTAACTGGTGTGAGCTGTGTATCTACCAGAAAACTGTAGCTGATGCCAATCTGCTTTACAAAAACAGTTTTGCTACCGACCTTCCCTTAGACCACCAGAACGTCACTCAGATCATTGCTTGGGGTCGTTCACGCTGGAAAACAGAAAACGAAAACAACAACATTCTCAAAACTAAGGGGTATCACTTTGAACACAACTATGGGCATGGCAAACAGCATCTTGCTATGACGCTTCTCAGCCTTTTGCTACTGGCATTTCTAACTCACAGCATCTTTGCCCTGACCGATGAACTTTATACCACCCTTAGGCAGGAGCTAGGCAGTCGTAAAACCTTTTTTCATGACATCCGTGCTTTACTTCGCTATCACCTCTTTAGTTCTTGGTCTCAACTCCTTCGGTTTATGGCTGATAGCCTTGAGCTTGTGCTTGATTCTAGTTAGGAGTCATTTGGAATTGCTGTCGTTTGAGACAGCATATTTATATGTTCATACTGTGCCTAAGCGGCGTTTACACATATTGGCTAGGGGTGATGTTGATACCCGAGAACAGCTACATCTAGCAGCTAGGTTGCAGCTAGGTTGCAGCTAGGTTTTGAGATGTTAAGTTTTCAGCCCCGGCTTGGCGCGGTACACTTGAGTGACATCCTCAATTTTGCCCACGCTTTCTTTAATGTGCTCAATTTCCTGCTGGTCTTTAACATCCACCCGGAAATGAATTTGCGCTTGGGTGTTGTTGCGCACGCCAGCCGTCACCCGCATAGCCGACTTGTTCATACGGGCAATCACTGCCAAAATATCTTGGAGTAGTGCGGGTCTATCTACACCAATAATTTCAAAATCCACCGGATAAAGTTCATCTGCAGACGCTTCCCAAAACACGTTAACAATGCGCTCAGCTTCTTTTTGCATCAATCTGCGGGCGTTGGGGCAGTCAATCCGGTGAACACTCACGCCACGTCCGCGCGTAATGTAGCCAATGACATCGTCACCGCGTACAGGCGAACAGCACATAGCAAGTTTAGAGGGCACATCGAGGTCATCTAGGTAGATACTTGCCGGATTAGCTTGCCGGCTAGTAATAGGCGTTTTGAGGCGTGCATCTGGTTTTTTACTGCTGCTTTCAGGGTGAAGGGTTTCAATGACTTGTTTGATGGTGAGGCGCTTGCTGTGAATCGCTAGTAACAGGTCATCAGCAGAATCTGCCATGAGTAAAGATTTAGCTGCAGCCTCGAGCTGAGGTTTGGTGAGCAACTCTTTGAGCGGTAGCTGCTTGCGGCGCATGGCCCGCTCGAGGCTCTGGCGACTGGCCGTTAAAATACCCTCGCGTTCTTTTTGACGAAAATAATGACGTATTTTTTGCTTGGCACTGCGTGTTTCAGCAATCTGCAACCAGTCTGCACTGGGCCCAAATTTGTTGGAACGATTGGTGATGATTTCAACCCGGTCGCCGTTACTAAGCGTGTAGTTAAAAGGCACAATTTCACCGTTGACGCGCGCGCCAATACAGCGGTGACCCACCTGCGTATGCACGTGGTAGGCAAAGTCTATGGGCGTGGCCCCGTGCGGTAAATTGATGACATCTCCGGCTGGGGTAAACACAAAGACCCGCTCGGACAACAAGTCTTCTTTGACCGTTTCAACAAAGGCGCCCGCGCTTTCGGTGCTGTCGTCTACCTCTAGCAGTTGCTTCATCCACTCAACACGCTTTTCAACTTCTTTAACGTCCTGCAAACCCTGCTTGTAGGCCCAATGGGCTGCCACGCCGTATTCAGCAATTTCGTGCATACTTCGGGTGCGAATTTGCACCTCAATAGGTTGCCCCATAAAGCCAATTACGGTTGTGTGGAGCGACTGATAGCCGTTGTGTTTAGGTGCTGCAATATAGTCTTTAAAGCGCCCCGGAATGGGCGTCCACAAACTGTGAACGAGTCCTAGCACCCGGTAACACAGTGCTTCTCCTTGAGCGTCCTCAGCATCAATAATGGTGCGAATCGCCATGAGGTCAAAAATTTGGTCAATGGTCCTGCCGTCGCGTTGCATTTTGCGGTGCACGCTGTAGAGGTTTTTGCTACGTCCAGAGATTTCAACCTTAAAGCCGTCGGCATTCATGCGTTCCTCGAGGCGGCTCATCGAGCGGGCCACGTAGGCTTCGCGTTCTGCGTGGTGGGTGCGCACGCGCCGCCGCAGTGATTCATACATAGCAGGCTCGAGGTAGCGAAAGCTAAGCTCCTCGAGTTCCGTTTTAATGTGATTAATCCCCAAACGGTGGGCTAGCGGCGAAAAAATCTCTAGTGTTTCACGGGCAATTTTAAGCTGCTTGTGGGGCGGCATACTGCCGAGGGTACGCATGTTGTGGAGGCGATCAGCCAATTTCACAAGGATAATACGCACGTCGCCAACCATCGCTAGGAGCATCTGCCGCAGGTTTTCAGACTGTTCGTCTTCATAAACCCGCACCGACAACTTGCTGATTTTGGTTTCGCCTTCGACAATACGCCGAACCATCTCACCAAAACCGCTCTCTATTTGTTCAAAGGTGACATCTGTGTCTTCAACGGTATCGTGCAACAGCCCAGCAATTAAGGCGTCAGCATCCATGTGCATCTCTGCCAAAATGTTGGCCACAGCTACCGGATGGCTAATAAACGGCTCGCCAGACTTACGTAGCACCCCCCGGTGGGCTTCTTCGGCCAGCGTATAGGCAGCAGCAAGACGCACTTTGTCGTTACCACCTAGATAGCCTGTGTGGCGTTGGAGCGTCTCAAACAGCGCGTCCATAGCCTTAC
>JBCCOX010000487.1:0-4284 GCA_039025155.1 Deinococcota bacterium
CGGTTTACATGCCGCTACCCCCCTTGCTCGAGTCACCTGCTGTTGTACCTGCAGATGTGAACTCCTCGTCGGTGCTAAACACGCAAGCACCCGCACCACAATCTCTACCCACAGCGTCAGCTCAACTACCGTTGGATGGCGAGCTAGCCTCACCTGCGTCTGTGTCGTCTGCGCCTGTATCTACACCTGAAGCTACACCCACAGCTACGGCTACACCCGCATCTACGTCTGTGCTTACCCAACAGCCAGATACTAGTCCTACAAAACGGCAACTCAGATCTAGCTCAGTACTCGACCCAGTACTTGACCTCGACCGCTCGGGATCATAATCCACAAATTATGCTCAACGTTGTTACCCTGTTTGTCCCGCAAGGTTTAGCCTTGGTTCATCAACATATTTATTGGCGCAGGGGTTATGCCCTTTGGGTGTTCATGCTTGCCATCTCAACAAGTATGGTGAGTGCCCAAGGTGAAGGGGGGAATGCCACGCTTAACCCCGGCTTTTGGCCTGACCCAATTGTACTCAGGTACTACTCTGGTGGTAATTACGATGCTACGAGCACCTACGGGGAGTCCTGTGTGGGGCGTATTGCCAGCGTGCCAGATCACATTCTTACCGTCACTGAGCCGCTTGACTACTTACGAATTTATGTTGAAAGCAATGCAGATACCACGCTTGTTGTCGAGCAAGTTAGTACCGGCGAGGTTGCTTGCAATGACGATGCTAACGATTTAAATCCGGGGCTCGAGTGGGATTTTGTACCCATTGACATCTATCATGTGTACGTTGGTAATTATCATGAGAACGACGCCCTCACTGAGTACCAGCTTTTCATTACTGAGTTTGAGCCGTAATTCATTTTCGTCAAAGGTATTAACCAGCATGAGGCTATCACCTATAACGTCACTTCATTCGATGGTGTTTATTTTTATAAGATAATAACAGCATGAATGTGGTCATCATCAAAAGGAAGTTCAGTAGCGCCACCAGCCTTGTGGGCATATCAACTAGCAACACCACAAGTTAGGGATACATGCGTAGCATCTGATGGAATCGCCTTTTCGCCCCTTCAGCCCTTCTGATGATACATCGAGTGACTGATTATCAGGCTGTAATAGGTGTTTGTGCAACTGCTAAACGTAGCGCATAATGACCAAGAAGACATCACCTATATTTCAGTCCCATCCGGTGTGTAAAACCCGCTTTTAAGCTCTTGCTGGTAGTAAGCGTTAATCTCTTGCGGAATGGTGTCAACGTCATCAACTACTTTGAACAGGTGCAAGTCTGTTTTGTTGATGGTGCCAGTATTTAATAGGCTGTCTTTAAGCCACTCCACCAAGCCCTGCCAAAACTCTCGCCCAACTAAATAAACTGGAAACGGTTTGATGCGTTTGGTTTGAATAAGCGTGAGGGATTCAAAAAGCTCATCAATAGTGCCAAAGCCACCGGGAAACGCCACAAATGCCGTCGAATACTTAACAAGCATGACTTTGCGAGCAAAAAAGTACTGGAACTGCAAACTATCTGTTTGGTAAGGATTTGCACCTTGTTCATGTGGCAAGCTGATGTTCAAGCCAATACTGCGTCCACCTTGTTCAAACGCACCTTTGTTACCAGCTTCCATAATGCCGGGGCCGCCACCGGTAATGACGGTATAACCTTCTGCAGCAAGTTTACAGCCAAGGTCTTCAGCTTGTTTGCTGTAGGGATGGTCTGGTGCTAACCGCGCAGACCCGTAAATGGTCACGGCTTTACTGACATCCGCCAGTTCGTCAAAGCCTTGCACAAATTCGCCAATAATCCGAAACATACGCCACGAGTTTTCAGCAATTTCGTCGATGAGATAACCGTTGTCATGATTGTTGTTTGAAGAAGTTGCCATACATCAGTATAAGTTGACAAGTTAAGCAACAACTTGATTACGTCCGCCTGTTTTAGCTGCATAAAGTCGCTTGTCACCACGTTTTAACCATTGTGCCCATGTTTCTTCAGGGCGCAAACTGGCGATGCCGGTACTAATTGTCACCTTGCAATCAGGCAGTAGCTCGAGCGCTTCAACCTCCTGCCGCAAATCTTCAGCGATAGTTAGACCCTCATCTTTGGAGGTATCAAACAGCAAAATCAAAAATTCTTCGCCGCCCATGCGAAACGCGCTATCTGTAAGCCTCACCCGAGATTGCAAGATTTGCGCGATAGCAACCAGTACCTCATCGCCAACAGCATGGCCAAACGTATCGTTAATGCACTTAAAGTGGTCAATGTCCAGCGTGAGAAGTGTCATCGGAAACTGCTTACGCTGACTTTGTGCAACAGCTTGATTCAGGCTGTCGTGTAGGAGCCGGCGATTGTAAAGCCCCGTCAGGGGGTCAGTGATAGCTTGTAGTTGTAATTTTTGCTGTTGCTTATCAATAATCCAAATAAGAATGGCTGAAAACACACTTACCATGAACAAGGTGGATACCATTCTGATGGCCAGAGAACGCTCTACAACTTGCCAAGCCGTAGGTAGGGTCACAGCCAGCATGATCACATTGGCAAACCACGCGCGGCGCTTGGGTAATATAAAGTAAAACGAAAAAACAGCCGGATAACACCACAACACCCCTATTGCGCCTTGGGTGTTTAGTGAGAGCGCCAAAGCGCCAATAGTTATAGGCACAAGTCCGAATAAGGTCAAGTTTACGTAATAATGTTTTCGTCTTAAAATTGACCAACTATTGACAGCAAACACTAACAAAAAAAGAAATAACGCAATACCTAAACTAAGGCGACCACGCATAAAGTGGTTGATGGCAAAGGGCATCATCAGACTGTATGACACAACGGTGAGTGCTAAGAAAGATTGGTGCAAAAACTCGGATTGTGAACTCATATTTTGATCGTTATGAGAAGATGTTTGAATTGCGTCTGACATGCTTTATCCTCGTTGTACCCTTGCTACACTATTAAATGCCGTGAGCTGCTGTTGTCAACCCACTTGCACAATGAACATAACCTGATTGAGACAGTGATGTTTTGCATGTAACTCGAGCCCGTCTCAAGTTTTGATGCCTGTCAAACAGGTAGCAATCTTCGCTTTTTACAATCATATCAGTTCATAAAATAGTGAACGTCTAACCCTCCTGTGAGAACTCCTTTAACATTACATTTGTGTAAGAAGGCGTTAAACTAAATGCATGACGCTTAGCGTTGCCATCATTGGCGGAGGGTTTTACGGTTGTAGCATTGCCTGCCACTTAGCACAGCAAGGTGCTAAGGTGCATGTTTACGAACGTGCATCAGAGTTACTCACACGGGCGTCTTACGGCAACCAAGCGCGTTTACACGGTGGCTACCACTACCCGCGCAGTTTCAGCACGGCGTACCGCAGCCGCTACCACTTTGACCGCTTCCAGCATGACTTTGCCGCTGCTGTGGAGCGGTCATTTACAAAGTTGTACGCCATTGCCAGTGTAAATTCCAAGGTGACAGCACGTCAATTTGAGCGCTTTTGCGAGCAGATTCAAGCGCCGCTTAAAGTTGCCCGGCCAGCCTTTCAAAAGCTGTTTTCTAAACGCCTGATTGACAATGTGTATGAAGTGCAAGAATATGCATTTGATGCTGCTAAGTTGCGCACACTACTTACCTCGCGCTTGGCTGAGCAGGGTGTGAAGGTAATGTTGGCGACCACCGTCACCGCCGTTCAGGTAGCACCTGAGCATGTCACCCTCCAACTGGTATCTGCCCAAGGTGAGCTAGATGTTCGTGCTGATGTCATCATCAACTGCACGTATGCAGGCCTTAACAGAATTCCGGGCTTATTCCAAAGCCGTCAAAAGCTTAAACACGAACTGACTGAACTTGCCCTTGTTGAACTACCTGAACCCCTTAAACATTTATCGGTAACGGTTATGGATGGTCCGTTCTTTTCATTTATGCCTTTTCCAGATCGAAACTTAAATACCCTCACCCATGTGCGCTACACACCGCATACCAATGTCAGCGAACAAGCTGGCAAATTGCCGCCTAATCCCTACGAGTTATTTGATGGCCTCAACGTTGCTAGTAACGCCACTTACATGCTTCATGACGTTGCACGCTTTATGCCAGACATTGCAGATGCCACCTACAAAGATTCGCTGTTTGAGATTAAAACCGTGCTGCAAAAAAACGAAGGTGATGACGGCCGCCCGATTTTGTTTGAGGTTGACCCCACATCACCTAGGGTGCTGTCTATTTTGGGGTCCAAGTTGGACAACATCTACGACGCGCATGCAGCGATTGATGCCCACTTGGTCGCTCAC
>JBCCOX010000488.1:0-4263 GCA_039025155.1 Deinococcota bacterium
CCTTAACATTCTCAAGCAAGATAACAGCAAAGCCAGCACCAAGTCCAAGCGCAAGCGTGCCGGTTGGGATAGGGATTATCTCCTCTCCCTCTTGGGCTTAGCCTGACTTTGCGGTTGTCCTGGACTTAACTGCTACATGTCAGGTGCACATGGCTTTTACCATGTTGCTTTGGCATCCTAAAGTATTCGCCTTTATGCGCCAACTGCGGTATTCTACCCTCATGAAACCCCTTATTGCTGGCAACTGGAAAATGAACAAGTTACCCAGTGAATCTGAAACTTGGGTACGTGAGTTAACGACCAAATTACAACACATTGACCACACCCACGCCGAGATTGCCTTGTGCGTGCCGTTTACCCACATTGCCTCAATGACCAATGTGCTGGTGGCAACAGTGGTGCGGCTGGGCTCACAAGATGTCTCTGCCCACGATTCGGGTGCGTACACTGGCGAGGTCAGCGCGTCCATGCTCAAAGATTTAGGCGTGTGTTATGCCATTGTGGGTCACTCTGAACGGCGTGACTACCACCAAGAAAGTGATGCTGTCGTCTGCAGTAAAGCGCAAGCAGCACTGTCACACGGGCTTATTCCGATTGTATGTGTGGGGGAGTCGCTAACACAACGCGACGCAGGTCAGGCAGATGAGGTCGTCGTCAGCCAACTGAACGCCAGCTTAGCAGGCATTTCTTTAGACAAAGCAGATGATTTAGTCATCGCTTACGAACCCATTTGGGCAATTGGCACGGGCAAAACCGCAACTGCTGAAGACGCTCAAGCCATGTGCCACACCATCCGCGAGACACTCAGTAACCTTTACCCAAACCTTGCCACGGAGATACGCATTTTGTATGGCGGTAGTATGAAACCGGGCAATGCTCAAGAACTGCTTACCCAAGCAGATATTAATGGTGGGCTCATCGGCGGGGCAAGCCTTAAAACCCCCGACCTCTTAGCGATTGTCGAAGCAGGAAAATAGGCTTCATGGCTGATACACCAACTATCACCAAACCCAGTGACACACGCTTAGCAGCGCTTCGAGCTAGTTTTGCTGAGGCAGGTATTGACGGTCTCCTCGTCACTGCAGCTCCTAACGTGCGCTATTTATCTAATTTTTCAACGCCTCAAGACGGCCGTGTATTGGTAACACGCGACAAGGCTATCCTCCTGACCGATAGTCGCTACACCGTACAAACAGCAGAAGAATCTTGGCTCGAGGTTGTCATCTTGCCGCCTGAAACACGCCGCAACTGGCAAGGCTATGTGGTTGAGCAAGTGGGCGGCACGCTCGGTATTGAAGCCAGTTCCATGACCGTTGCCGACTACCAAGCGTTTAAGACCAAAACAGATACCAGCCCCAAACCCACCCTGAACCTCATTGAACACTTGCGGCGCATTAAAAGTGAGGATGAAATTGATGCATTGCGGCGGGCTGCCAAACTTACTGATGAAGCGTTTACGTACATTCTGAATGTCGTCAAACCGGGTGTACGTGAAATAGATGTAGCGCTCGAGCTCGAAATGTACATGCGCAAACGCCATGCTGAAGACAAAAGTTTTGACATCATTGTAGCCAGCGGCCCGCGCAGCGCTATGCCCCACGGGGTAGCTTCCGACAAAGTGATTGAAGCCGGTGACTTGGTGACGATGGACTTTGGCGCGCTAGTGGACGGCTACCACGCTGACCTCACCCGTACGGTTGCCGTGGGCGAGCTAAGCCCATCTCACACACGCATGTATGAGGCTGTTTTAGAGGCGCAACAAGCCGCGCTAGCTGCACTTGGGCCTGGTAAACAAGGTAAAGATGTTGATAGTGTCGCCAGAGATGTCCTCAAAAAATACGACCTTGCAGATTACTTTGTGCATAGTTTAGGACACGGTGTGGGCTTGTATATTCACGAACAACCGAGCTTAAGCCAGCAGCAAGAGGTGACGCTTACACCCGGCATGGTGGTCACCGTAGAACCGGGCGTATACATTCCCAACGACGCTGGCGTGCGCATTGAAGACTTAGTGGTCATTACCCAAGACGGTATAGAGCTGTTATCGCACAGCGACAAAACCCTCATCACCCTGTAGGTATACCCTGTAGGTATTAGGCAGTAGATATTGGGTGAGGGGTGTATCCCAAAAGTGTCAGGTGTTTTGTGAATTGGAAACTTACGGCTGCGAAAAACCTCCCCTAGCCCCTCCTTAGAGGAGGGGAAACGAACGGAAGCCCCCCTCAGATGGGGATTTAGGGGGTTTTGCGCTGTAGGACAAGCAACATCTATGATCTCTTATATTCTACCTGTCGAAAATGGGATGCACCCATGGGTGAGAGCGGACGTTGACCCTGCTAACCTCAGCTTGTAAACTAGTCAAGTTTGCGCCTGTAGCTCAGTCGGATAGAGCAGGGGACTCCTAAGCCTCGTGTCACAGGTTCGATTCCTGTCAGGCGCACCAGATTTTGCCATATTTCGCTGTATTGATCTGTTTGTTAATGCAGCGTTTTTTGTAGAGGTTGTTGTCGTCAGGTTAAAGCCGGGTCGGGTGAGGCTGGGTCAGGGTGAGGTTGGGTCAAGCTCGAGCCACGCCATCGTCCGCCTGCC
This sequence comes from Deinococcota bacterium, assembly GCA_039025155.1. Classification (GTDB taxonomy): domain Bacteria; phylum Deinococcota; class Deinococci; order Deinococcales; family Trueperaceae; genus JBCCBI01. Next base: position 2,590 of record JBCCOX010000488.1, read on the forward strand.
GGTTTCATAAAAGAGTGTGCTATTCGTCTGGTAGCGCAGATGATGTGTTTCGAGAGCGAGCTCGAGCGGAAAGCAAATATTCCCACACATAAAGGTCACATCAATATCAAACACACGCGCGTTGGTAACTTGGGCTGCGTTCGCATCAACATCTATCACATGAACTTGTGTGGGGTAGGTGTTCATGTCAGAGGTGTTGATGAAGGTGACTGCCAAACGGTCTGAACGCGCTGACCACGTAAGGTGAGGGGGGTTCTCGAGCCGGATGATGTCTCCGCCATCACTCACTAAAGGTAAGTCCAAGACGGGCAAGACCGCTTGCGTATCAAGGTCAAATAAGGCAACTGCATCCACGGTTACATACGTGAGCAGCCGCCCGTCAGGTGACAAACTCGCTACCCCACAAGAAAGCACTTCCTGCAACCAGGCCGGTAACGGCGTCACCTCACCTGAAGGTTCGTAGATGACAGCATCAAAACACGAGCCACTGGCTGGTTCAAACTGAAGGTAGCGCGTCTGTCTGCTTGGTTGCGCCCAAGTGGTTGTCAGCAAACTTAACAGCATCACGCTTAACAGCATCACACTGACAATGACCTTGTTGCACCAAGCAGGTGCTTGCGGTTTCTCAATCATGGTTGACCTATGTTAAGCACCACATGCTTAAGCTCATCAGCATCAATCACGTTCTCGTTACGGTAATCTACCCATGCTGTCAGGTAATAGCGTCCCTGAACTTGCTCCACTGGCACATCTTGCACATCAATCGACGAATCATCAAGTATGCGGAAAGTGTCAACAATCCGCACCAACTGCACTTGTCCCGGAACCGATGACACCGTGTTAAACCTGTGCAGGTCATCACTATCGTAAAAAAGATAGTGTGAAGCGGTATTATGAACAGTCAAACAGTAACACTGCCCAAAGTCAAATTCAGCGATGCCGGTAGCGAGTGAAAACAGCGCATTATCTCTATTGGTGACATCTTCACCCACAAAAAGTCGCTGATAATTTGTATCGTTTGTAGCAAGATTGAGGTACACAGGATGCGGGCGTGGCAGGTTGATGCTCACTGTAAACACATCTGCTAAGAGAGGAATGCTGTCACCCTCAGATGTAACTTGTTGTCCGTATTGAGAGAGCTCGAGCGACCAGTCAAGTGGCGGCATCAACTGAGCCATATCTTCTGGATCAATGCGCGTGAAGCTTTCTGCGTAGTCAAACTGGACTAAAGCCTCACGCAACATAGCCCAACTTGCCCCGTCTAGCCAGCACACCCGCGCTAGGTCGCGCCAAGCTTGGTCACCTTCACCTAGCATGTAACGCAAGGCAAGATATGTACCTGCTGCAAGCACCTCACAAGGCCCCTCTACTTGCGCTGTCAGTTCAGCTTGCCAATCTGCAAGTTGCGCGCGCAAAAGCTCAGGAAAATCTTGGCTAACATCAACCAAATTACCGTCTTCAAAGGTCAGTATTTGTAATGGGCTGGCTATGGCCACCGCATCTGCCCCCCCTAAAAACGTATTCAAAGGCGTGTTTAGGGTACGAATCTCGAGCCGGCCGTCAGCATCAATATCTTGCACATCAAAGCCGATACCATACTTGCGGTATAGGGCGTCTGTAAGCAGGTATTCACCAGCTTGCTGGTAAGCCACAGCCAGCGTGCTACAACACGAC
>JBCCOX010000489.1:0-4241 GCA_039025155.1 Deinococcota bacterium
ATCTTGCCCAAGCTTTCCAAGGAGACCAATGCGTTTTGTAACCCCACATGGGTACACTGCTATCACCCAGCGCGTACCCAGCATGACCTTATTGTGTACGTCACTGCTGTGTTTAATGATGCTAAGCCATGCTTCAAATCCTCATATTGATGTGCCAGACGTAACCTTAACCGCCGTTGTGACTGACTTAGAGTTGAGGCTAGCCCAGCCGGACAAACTGACCATTTTGATTTTTCATGGTGAAACCACGGCAGATGCTGCAAGTGCCATCAATTTTCAGGTGCGGCAAGCGTTTCCAGCCTCCTCGAGCTTACTTATCGCTAGCGTTATTGATTTAGCCTTTGTCCCCAGCATGTTTAGAGATACTGCCAGAAGCGCCATGCAAGATGCCTTTTACAAAGAAACAGAAACCTACCTGCCAGACGGCTATGACCCCACCGAGTACATTGTGATTTTTCCAGATTGGGATGGTGATGTCACCAGCGCGTTTGGCTTTGCTGATGTTGACACCAGTATCGGCATCGTTGTCATGGGACAGCGTGGGCGGGTGCTTCTTACCTACCAAGGGGATGACCCTGCAGAGGCAGCCATAACGACGCTACGCCGCCAAATGATGACGGCAGTACGGCCAGATGTAGGCTTGTGAACAAGGTTTAGGGAGTTGCGTATTTTCTAGCAATAATAAACTTGAGATAGCGACCCTCCGGAAAGTGTGCCGCCACCGGATGGTCAAGTGCGTGTCCGGCTTCGTGCAGGATTTGCACGCGGCAGCCTGCTGTACGTGCGCCCTCAGCTAGGGTTTCACGGAAGGCATCTGGCGAAACTTGGGCGGTGCAACTGGCTGTTGCTAAAATTCCACTAGCTGGTAGCGCGCGCAGTGCGTCTCGGTTCAGTTTGGTGTAGGCGCGCAGTGCAGCCCCGCGGCTTTTTTTGTTCTTAGCGAGGCTCGGTGGATCGCAGATGATGACATCAACTGGCTTAGCTGTTTTTGTATATGTTTCAAGCACCTCAAAACAATCCTCAGCTAAAAAGTCATGCTTAGCAATATCGAGGTTATTGCTTTTGACGTTGCGTTCAGCATCAACAAGCGCTGCTTTGGCAATATCTACGCTGGTTACATGATTTGCGCCTGCTCGAGCCGCGTAAAGTGAAAACGCGCCCGTATAGCTAAACAAATTAAGCACCCGCCTACCTTCACAAAATCTAGCAACGGTCTCGCGGTTGTCACGATGGTCAAGAAATAAGCCTGTTTTTTGACCTTGATATAAATTAGCAATTAACTTAAGGCCGCGTTCTTGTACAGTGACTTCAGGCGGAGGTAGTTGCCCGTAAAGTGCAACGAGTTCACCGTCTCGTTTGTGGACAATGCCGCGCACATTGACCCCCTGCACATTCAATTGCTTGCTGAGGATTTTAGCAACGACAGGTAACAAATCGCGGATGCTGTTGGCATAGTGCTTCATGACGATGTAACGCCCGTAGAGGTCAGCTGTGATACTGGGGAGGCCGTCGCTTTCGCCGTAGAGGAGGCGGTAGGCGTTGGTGATGGTGGTTAGTGGCGCACGTAGGTTGACGGCATCAGTGACTCGAGCCTCAAACCAGCTAATATCTGGCACGCGCTCGTGACTAAAGATGCGCACGCCAATAGCGCCGTTTGCATCAAAGCGTCCAAAGGCAACTTGTTTTCCGGCCTCGAGCCGCACCCACTCCCCGTGTTGAACATCATGTTTGGGTAAGTGATTGCGGTACAGCCAAGGATGCCCTGAGGCAAGCGCTGGCGCTAGATTATCAGCAAGACGTAAGGTTGCTAAACTCACGTAAGTCCTGCCAAGGTTTTAGCAAGTGCAAGCACATCATCAAACATAGCCTCAGTGAGTTTGCCTGTGTTGGTATTTTGAAAACTCACGTGATAGGCGTCTAGTAGAGGTAAAGGCGCAAGTTGAAGGCCTTCAAATTGATGAAGATTCCCATGCCCAAACGCATAATGTTTTTTGATAATTTTGTGACTCTGGGCCTTGAGATATTCCAAGTAACTATCGTGGGCAATGCTGCCAAGCGCTAGGACGAGTTTGAGGTTGAGGAGGTTGGTGAGGTCGTACTCGAGCCACGTTCTGCAAGTAGCAACTTCATCTCTTGTAGGTTTATTTCCCGGCGGCACACAACGCGCTGCTGCCGTAATAAACATACCCGTAAGCACCATGCCGTCATCGTGACTAGTTGCATGTGCTTGGCTAGCAAATCCAGCCCGGTGCAGTGCTGGAAACAAAAAATTACCGCTGGCGTCGCCTGTAAACATGCGCCCAGTGCGGTTGCTACCATGTGCGCCGGGCGCAAGCCCCAGCAGTAAAATGCGAGCCTGCACATCCCCAAAACCGGGAACGGGCTTGCCCCAGTAGGATTCATTAGCATAAGCACGGCGTTTAGTGCTGGCAACCTCTTCACGATACGTTGCCAGCCTTGGACACAAACGACAGGTTAAAAGGTCAGCAGGTGCTGGGTTAAACGTCACAAATGAGGTGTGTGCTGATTAGTCAAGTTGGCGGATGCCGTCTTCAATGCGGGTAAGCGCGTGTTCAATAACTTCACGAGTCGTTGCAAAGTTAAGCCGTGCGAAGCCTTCACCGCCAGGCCCAAAGCTGGGGCCGGGGTTGAGGCCAACTTTGCAGGTTTCTAACAAAAAGGTTTCAAGTTGCTCACCTAAGCCGAGGCTGCGAAAGTCGAGCCACGACAGATAGGTGCCTTCTGTGCCATAGTATTTGACGCTAGGTAGGCGCTCACTCACAAAATCTGCTATAAATTTGCGGTTGCCGTCTAAATAGCTCAGCGTGCTGTCTAACCAGTCTTGAGCTTCGTCGTTGTAAGCAGCTTTGATGGCTGCTTGGGCGATGACATTTGGTGGGGTGATGAGGGCAGGGGCGGCATTCTGGTAGCGCTCGAGCAGCGCTTTATTTTGCGACACAGCCACACCACCTTTTAAGCCTGCAATATTAAACGTTTTGGTCGGACCAAATAGCGTCACTGTCCGCTGGGCTAGCTCATCACTAAGGCTGGCAAACGGAATGTGCTGGTAGTCGTCAAAGCGAAGATCACAGTGCAGTTCATCACTCACCACCCACAAGCGGTGTTTCAGGACAAACTCGCCAAGTTTTTCCAGCTCATCGCGGCGGAATACACGCCCAACGGGGTTGTGCGGGTTACAGAGCATAAACAAGCGCGTATTTGGTGTTACCAGCGCGTCCAGGGCATCAAAGTCAATCTGCCACGTGCCGTCCACAATCTCCATCTGGTTGTAAATCGGCGTGCGCCCTGTTTTTTCAACCGCGTACATAAACGGCGGGTAAATAGGCGTTTGCATAATGACTTCTTCACCCGGGCTGGCAAAGGCCATCGCACCCAAAAACAAACCAGGCACAATCCCGTTGATGAGCCAAATATTCTCGTCTTCAAAGTGCCAGTTATAGCGCTCCGCTTGGCGCTTCATAATTGCCTCACCGATGCCCGGTTCACCTGAGCCTAGGTAACCTCCCATCGGATAGCCCAAGTTGTCACTGCTTGCCCGTGCGTTCATGGCAGCTATAATTTTTTCTGAGGCAGGAAAGTCCATATCGGCGACCCACAAAGGCATCACATCAGGGCCGTAGCGGGTCCACTTGGCACACTTGCGGGTACGTAAAGTTTCAAGGCTTATAGCATCAAAAGGATGAGACATGGTTTTCAGTTTACCTTAGACCAAGTCACACAATAGCGGTACGGCTCCTCATAATGCTGCTGGTAAATGGTAGAACCGTGCAAGTCTATGCAGAGGTTTAGCTCGAGGTTAGCATTTGAAAATTTCTCAAAAAGGCATCATCAGAAACCCCCTAGACACTAACAAGATGATGTCAACCTCAACAAGATGATGTCAACCTTTAAGAGGCGATCCAAAACGTTCTCAACAGGAGCAAACATCATTTGGTTAATGACCTTAATTACCGTATAGGACATTATTTGCGTTGATAGATGTGGCTAGTTAACGACTGATGTTGACCTTATTAGGCAAGCTCTAGACACAGGCTTAGTTAGTATGACGCTGGCTCGAGCAACGCCATCTTTAACCTCAAAAAAGCCTCAACCTAAACGTGAAATCATCAAAACGTAAGTACATGAGGGGTGAGCAAGGTTAACGAATCGCCATAAGAGTGTCATGAAGCTTGAGAAGATCACGTCCTAAAAGGAGGTTAAGCTTAGCAAGTAGAAGATAA
>JBCCOX010000490.1:0-4236 GCA_039025155.1 Deinococcota bacterium
ACTGTGCCTGCCAATGCTACGGGCTCAGAAACCGTTGTCGATTGGGATGAAGAGTTTTAAAGATCAGCTAATGGCGCTCTAAGCTGAGCCTGCAGCTTGTATGATCACATGGAGCTCTGGGGTTGTAAAAGTAGTTAATAAGCTTATCAACAACAACACGTCACTCAGTTAAGATGCTTGCAATGTGGCAAAACTAGCCAAGTTAGCTTTGTACCTAAGTTAGCCTATTATCAAGACATGCTCGAGACGAAGTGTGCGTATACTTATATATAGCTGTATTTAGCCAACACGCAGTTATTGTAAGTATACTGTTGTCACGCAATGTCGTTATGCCATGTTTGTTGTGCCATGTTTGTTGTGCTGTGCTTGCTGTACCGTGCTTGTTGTGCTGTGCTTGCTGTACTAAGCTAATAACACCATACGACACAACTAGTAGCAACAAAACCAGTGGCAGCACACGACAAACTTGAATACACTGAAATACACTGGCGCGTCTAATAAATACACTGGCGCGTCTAAGTTATAGGTATGCTATGTGGGTTATGTTGTATAGATTATGTTAGGGCTTAGCGGAGGCAGGGTGTGAACCAACTTTATCAGATGACAGTCGGCGAACTCGAGACCTTATTACCGCCTCGAGTTGTCTCCCAGTCATTACAACAAGGTCTTAAGCAAGTTGGTGCAAATTCTGACGATGTAGACCTGCGGGGCTTAGAAAAAGTCTTGAAGTCCCAGATTTACCGCCAACTTCAAGCCAAAATGCCTAAAGAGCAGGCTAAAGACAAGATCAAAGACATCTTAGACATGTTGGCGTCCGGGGCAACTGCGCAAGCACCAGAAACACCCCAAGTTAATCCGCTGGACGCACAAGGTGAGGCAATTGACGAGCTTAAAGCGGCTATGCGCCCTTATAACTTGTACTTTGAGTGGGCAGAAACGCAAAAACTGCGGGCCCAGTTACAACTGCTTGAAGAAGCACAAGAAGCAGGCAATGAAGCCAGCTCACTTTTAAATGATGCTAGAACCCAACTGCGTACGGTTGAGCAAAAACTAGAAGACCAACTGGTTGAACAAAATCGCCAGCTTAATGAACTAACTGACGCGCTCGAGCAAGTGCGCGATGTTGGCGGTTCAAAGGTGCGCCGCCTAGATAATTTGGTGAATCAAATTCAGGGTGCTCAAGACGCGCGCCAGCTTGCTAGTGCCGAAATTGAACGTGCGCGCAAGCTGGCAGCAGACCTGCGCACTAAACTAGCTGAGGCTGCCGCTGCTGAAGCTGCTAGCGACGACGACCTGCTTGATATTGACCTCGACGACGGTGATCTTGACAGTGGCTATGAAGATGTTGTCAGTGCCAGTAGTGAAGACGTTGGAGGTGATGTTAGCAGCCAAGCTGCTAGCGACCGCGGAGCGGATAGCGCAACCAGTGCTGACGAGTTGGGTGATCTGTTCGATATTAGCGACGATGAACCCGCAGTCATACAAACTGCCCCTGCTGCTGACATAGAACTCGAGCTGGACATGTCAGTTGACGAGCCTGCTACAGCTAGTAGTCACGTTGACCTTGAAGCTGAGCGCTATGAACTAGATGCCCTTGCCCGCGAGTATGCCAATTTACTTGCCTACGACAGCGAACTTGCTGAGCAGGTAAGCAGTTCGCGCGAGCAACTTGAAGCGGGTAGGTCTATAGCTGAGGCCGTGAGTAGCTTGCGCGTGAGCTTCAGCAGTTCCAGAGACCGCTGGCGTGAGCAGCTCAAAGCTGAACTTGCCGACATGCAACCGCACCTTGCAAACTTTGCAGGCGAAGACGAACTTCAGGAACTTGAACTCTCACTTAAAGTAACCCTCGAAGTGCTCGAGACAACCTTGCCACCTTCAAGCGACGTTAACCAAGTTAGACAACTATTTAGGCTCTTGCAAGCGCGTACGGCAACCCGCTCTGAACAAGAAGCGCAAGCCCGCGCTGCCGAAGAAGCTAAACTGGCCCGTCAAGCTGAGGCCATCGCCCAGCTTAAACGTGGCTACGAAGCCGCCGGAGATGTTGCACAGGCACAAAAACAAGCGCTCGAGGACAGCCTCAATGCCCTCGAGCAAGCCCAAGCTCAGGGTCTAGTGGCTACAGATATTCTGGAAGACGCGCGCCAAGCAGCCCAAGCTTTAGACGACGCGCTTGCCACCAGCGCCCAAGGTGAAGGTGAACGCCAGCAAGCAGCGTTGCGCAAGCTGCTAAGTCAAGTACAAGCCCTGCCTCATTTAGAGGACACCGCAGCACAGAAAGATGCTGTATCTGGTGAACTTGCTAGACAGCTTGACGCGCTACCCCAAAACGCTTTAGACGACACCCAATGGCAGGCAACTGAGGCCATGGTGGCGCAACTGCAAGGTGACGTGCGGGCAAGCTACCAAACGCGCGTACAACAGCTTATTGAACAAGCCGCGCTACTTGCTGATAAAGCGACCTTAAACGCCTTAAACGATGCTAACAACGCACTAGAACGCGGTAGCTACGCTGACCTTGACGACTTAGAGCAGGCCTTGCAGCGTGCTACTGAAGCGCGCCGCAGCGAACAGATTAATGACCTGCACCAACTTGAAAATGAAGTGCGCCAGTATGAGCGCTTAGATAACAGTACAGTGCGTGAACTTCGTGACCTTATTGCTGAGGCTAACAGCCGCATTGAACAAGGCCAACTTGCTGATAACCTCGAGCGTGGCTGGTTGTTGCTCGACAGCCTCAATCAACAGGTGTCCCAGCAAGCTGCTAGTTTTGCGCCGCGTTTAGACAGAGCCCTAGCCGCCTTTGAACCCCTTGCTAAATTGCAAACAGACGACACCGCCAGAGTGCGCCGCACCTTGCGCCATCTAGATGCACAACGCGAAGCTTACGAGCGAGTTTCAACGGCTATGAAAGAACAGCTCGAGTCCTCTTTAAGTAACGCTGAAGAGATTATTAATACCCTCCAAGAAGAATATGAAGCCACCCGCGCCGTTGCTCAGCAACTGGTGAGTGGTAACTTCTTAGATGACATGCTGGGTGTGCTAGGTGGCGACAGTGTCGCGGCTGCTCCGGTTGACACAGCTCCGGCGAGCAGCAACGTAATTGAAATATATAGTGATAGCCAACCGCTCAATAGTTGGCTCGAGGACTACCTCAGCGAAACGGACATCAGTAGCGCCGCTGTCTTTGCCGGCAGTGGGGAAATGTTGAGCGGGCGCATGAGCCTTAACCCCAGTACCACGACGAACTCGCTTGACGCCCTACATGGTCATTTGCGCAGCCTCGGCGATGAATTGAGTTTAGGTGCTATGCGCTATGTCACCGTTGAAACACCCCAAGGCATTATGGTAGCTGCGTGGCCCAACACCGACCACGTGTTTGCTGTTGTGCTCGACACGCCAGCTAACCTTAGTTTGGTGCTCAACAAGTTACGCCGCGGGCTTGACTCGCTCACCGACATTTTGGGCGGTGCAGCACTTGTCTCGTAAATCATTGTCTCGTAAATCATTGTCTCGTAACCCTTGCTTTGTAGTCTTTTGTGAAGTGACCAATAGGCTAGCGCAACGGTTCAGGATTTCAGGTTGAGGAGTTGAAGGTTCAGGGGTTTAAAGGTTAAGGATTATGTCATACGGATTCCGACTGAACGCTGCATAAACGGCTTACGTGTTTATATTGTTCTCACCTACACCCGTATCTTTTTCTATACAAGGGTTGTCTCGCTAACGCTCGGAACCACGTGGGTTAAATTCATTTGGGAATCAACCAGAAACGGTATCACAGGTGCAGCTAATTTCTCTGAAAGATACCCAGCATCTTGCGCACTTGCTTGTAGACCAGCTACCTGCAGGTGCGCTCCTTGTGCTTAGTGGCGAGCTTGGCACAGGTAAAACCACCTTAACCCAGTACATAGCTGCAGCTATGGGCAGTCATGCCCACGTGAGCAGCCCTACCTATACGCTCATCCACGAATACCCCAGTGAGCTTGGACTACTGGTGCATATGGATGCCTACCGATTTGTAGATAGCCCTGCAGGTGTTGCCAGTAGCCTCGAGCACATGGGTCTAGACGATTATTTAGAACGTGCCCGGCTCGTTGTTGTGGAGTGGGGTGGCGCGCTTCTAGAAGACTATCCTGATGCGTTTGCACTGTACTTGGAACAGGGTAACGGCGTTCGTCAGGCATCTTTAAGGCATAACAACGTAACTTTAGAGCTTACAGCTATGACATCTAGAACTAC
>JBCCOX010000491.1:0-4231 GCA_039025155.1 Deinococcota bacterium
GTCCCCATTGCTACGGTTTTCTACTATTCGCTGATGGATAACGTGATTATTACCAGCGATGCGCCGTCATTTGTTGGTCTAAAAAATTATGTAGACATTCTCTCGAGCAGCGATTTTCGTCAAGCTCTTGGTAACACCCTATTTTTATCTATTGTGAGCGTTATTGCGCACTTTATTCTGGGTCTGTCATTTGCACTGCTACTCAATATAGACCTCATTAACCCGCTGACAAAAGCCTTGTTTAGGGTTATTTATATTCTTCCTTGGGTGTTTACAGCATCCATCATTGCTATTTTATGGCGACTTCTACTAAACCCAAACGGAGTGGTGAATTACCTACTTCTTACGGCAGGCCTAGCTGACGGACCTATTGAATGGTTGAGCTCGAGGGAGCTAGCGCTACCAACGGTGACGTTTATTAATATTTGGGCAGGCTATCCCTTTTACATGGTGAGTTTCTTAGCAGGCTTACAGAGTATACCGCGTAGTTTTTATGAAGCTGGCAAGATTGATGGGGGCAGTGACCTTCAACTTTTTTGGCACATTACCTTGCCCCAACTTAGACCCATCATCAGCAGTTTGGCCATGCTTGACTTTATTTGGACAACACATCAGTTTACGCTTATTTGGATGACAACCGGCGGCGGGCCAATACGTGCCTCTGAAATGTTAAGTACTTTTACCTACAAGTTAGCATTTAGTTCCTATCAGTTTTCGCAGGCATCTACGGTGGCTGTCATTATTTTGCTGTTATCCGTCATCGTGGGCGTGTTTTATGTTCGTAATCAACGATTGGCGAATGCCTAGATGACGTCTCATGCGAACAAAACAACAACTAAAGTGCTCGTCATAATCTGCTTGGTATTAGGTGCGTTATTTGCGGGGCTTCCTGTACTGTGGATGTTGTCATCTTCATTTAAATCGAACAAAGAAATCTTTGCCTATCCACCACGTTTAATTGATGCGTCATTCTCCTGGGAAGCGTATCGTGCTGTCCTTATGGACCCTGAACAGCGACGCTTTTTCTTCAATAGCTATTTGGTGTCAACCCTTGTGACGGTGTGTACCTCAGTGGTGGGTATTTTGGCAGGTTACAGCTTTAGTCGCTATTCGTTTAGGTTTAAGCACGCCCTCAACCTACTTATTATTGGGGTGCAATCTGTACCGCCCATCACCTTGATGATTCCTTATTTTGGACTAATTGTCTGGTTGCGGTTGTACAACAGCTACTGGGCACTTATTTTGACCTACATGGTGTTTACGCTTCCTTATGCCATCATCATGATGACAGGGTATTTCAACACCTTGCCCAAAGATTTAGATGAAGCTGTGTTGATTGATGGTGGGAGTAGTTTTGTTATTTTATGGCGCATTTTGGTGCCTATTTCGCTACCTGGCATTGTGTCAGTTGGCGTTTACACGTTTATGTTGGCGTGGAACGAGTTTTTATTTGCCCTAACCCTTACTAGAACCAATGACATGCGAACTGTCCCCGTGGGCATACAGCTGCTTATGGGACAGCACTCGTTTGAGTGGAATCAGATGATGGCGATGAGCGTCTTGGGGTCATTACCGGTACTTATTTTATTTTTATTATTTCAACGCTATTTCATTACAGGTATGTCTGCAGGGTCTGTTAAAGGTTGATCGTGACAGACACGAGAATCAACCGTCGTATCCTACACATTGCGCAATATACAAGCGCGTTCTAGACCTGAGCGCGCTTCAATTCACGGAGGCATTTTTATGTTGATGAACATGCGAGACCTACTAGCAGTAGCTCATAAGAACTATTTTGCTGTTCCCGCGTTTAACATCAGTAGCAATATGTTGTTAACAGGTGCTATTGAAGCGTCTGAAGAAGCATCGGCTCCTGTTATTTTAGCCATTCACCCTGACGAACTTGCGTTTGTACGCCCTTCGTTTGCCAAAGCTGCTGTTTATGAGGCGGTTAACGCGAGCGTGCCAGTGTGTATTCATTTGGATCATGGGTCAACACTCGAGCAAATTATGCAAGCCATTCAAGTTGGTTTTACCTCGGTGATGATCGACGCCTCAACCCACCCGCTGGAAGATAACATCCGCATCAGTAAAAAAATTGTGGAACTTGCCCACGCTGTCAATGTCTCGGTTGAAGGCGAGTTGGGTACAATTGGGACAACTGGCCCTGAAGCGGAAGCGGGTACAGAAGAAATTATTTACGTAAATCCTGACGATGTTGAGACCTTTGTGGCTGAAACAAACGTTGACACCTTGGCGGTTGCTGTTGGTACGGCCCATGGTATCTATCCCAAAGATAAAAAACCCGAATTAAAGATGGATCTTATTGGTGAAATAGCGTCTAGGGTGGACATACCGCTTGTGTTACACGGAGGCTCTGCTAATCCGGATGAAGAAATTGCTCGAGCTGTGAAGTTGGGTATTAATAAAATCAATATCTCGAGTGATATTAAAAATGCCTTTTACCAGCACTGCCGTAAGGTGCTTGCCAACCCAGATTTAAGGGAGCCTAACTCTATTTACCCTAGTTGCATTGAGGCCATGAAAAAAGTAGCCCACCAAAAAATTGAGCTTTTTGATGCCAAAGGGAAAGCCAATCTTTATTAGCTCGGGAGGTTAGCACTTACCTGCATCACGTTAGCATAGGACACAACTATGAAAGAACGCATCGCGTTAGGGTTTGGAAACAATATTGACTACGAAATTGTCTGGAATACTCAGACGATTGAAGACCTTGTTGTGGACTATGCAATTCAATACGAAGACATAAAGGGTTATCAACCTATTTGCCATGAGCGTGACCTCGTCATCTCGATTCTTAGCTTTTTGCAAGCGGGATCAGGTGGGGAGCGCATAGTTGTGTCAAATGAGCTGCTCGAGCAGTTTGCCCAAAAATTTACTAAAAAAATTACGCTAGGTGGTACGCCAGTTCGAGCTGCTATCGCCATGCGCAAATTGGGATACACCGCAGCACTTCATCTGGTCACAATGAATGACCAGGTAGCACAACTTCTGCCAAAAGATTGTCCTTATGTTTGCAGTAACGAACAAGCTAGTTTTTATCCTCATTTAATTGTGCAGTTTGCCCAAAACACTGTTATCAAAGTTGGAGACAAGATGATACATGCTGCGCGTTCGAACCGCATCATTTACCATAACGACGAAGATAATCAGCGCATGAGATTAAGCGAAAGCTTTGCGGAGTTAATTAGCTCTGCACGTATTCTTTTAATATCGGGATTTAACGCGATAAGTGATACGACGTTGCTAGCTAAAAGTACAAAAGTGCTCGAGCAGCTCATAGCTACGTTGCCTAAAGGCGCACTACTTTTTTATGAAGATGCTGGTAACTACGAGCCTGCTTGCAGACAAATGATGTTAGAACTGCTCACTAAGCGGCCTCATATTGTGAGTCTGAATGAAGATGAGTTTCAAGAGTATGTGGGAAAAAAGTTGGATTTTGTAGACGCACAGCAAGTTAAAGATGGGCTTTTAAAGTTGCGGCAACGCCTCCCAGAAGCCCACATCATTATCCATACTGATATATGGGGTCTTGTATTTTCGCCTCAGGCTACTAGGTTTGCAAAGAGCTTGCAGGCAGGTATGACCATGGCAACAGCACGCTTTTGCTTTGGAGATGGATTTACACAAAAAGACTGTACGTGGGTTGAGACGCTTTCACCCAATGCTGATGGCGCAGCAGTTTCAACAGCGCTAGCATCTTTACTAGGTGAGAACATCATAGTTTTACCTGTTGCCGATGTTGCACCGCCAACTCCAACAACTATTGGTTTGGGAGATGCGTTTGTTGGTGGGTTTATTGCTGAATATGCCAGCTAGGCTTAGGGTAGATACAGGTACTAGTACAGAAATTGCTTCCAAACGCTAAGAGAGTATAGCCTTGCTGTTTAAGATTGCCCAAGGTGTCTTAAAGCCCATAGCTATGTGCTTACGAATGTGGTTGTACCAGTGCTTGAAATCTTGACTAACCTGATAGAGCTGACGGGATTATGCCTAAAGCAGAACTCATGCTTAAAGGTACGATTGAGACGCTCTAAGATGCCCATACCTCCCTTCTGGTTGACTTTGGCTTTATAATCCATTGCCCTAAGTCTCTCGTGTAGAAATACACGCTTTCTTTCTCCTGTAGGACTCTTTACACCTGGCGCTGACCCATCTGCTAGTCCTGCTAAGCCTTGCCTTTCCCAGCGATCATAATCTCTTAAAACAC
>JBCCOX010000492.1:0-4206 GCA_039025155.1 Deinococcota bacterium
GTACCCGTAGAAAATACAGCAGTTGCTGTTATTTGGTACAACAAAGCTATTTTTGAAAACTTGGGGCTTGCTGTACCCGAAACATGGGATGAGCTTATGGATGTTTCACAAACGCTGTTAGATAATGACGTTCGTCCGTTTGCACTTGCCAACCGTACCAAATGGACAAGCTCCATGTATTACATGTACTTAGTTGACCGCTTGGCAGGTCCCGGCGTGTTTGCCAGCGCAGCCACGCGCTCGGGTGGTGATTTTACCGACCCAGCTTTTATTCAAGCTGGCGAGATGGTGCAAGACCTAGTACGTATGGGTGCGTTTAACGATGGCTTTAACGGACTTGATTACGACACAGGTCAGTCGCGCATGCTCATGTACGGTGAAGTTGCTGCTATGGAGCTCATGGGCACCTGGAACTTATCGACCGTACAAGCTGAAAACCCCGATTTTTTTGAGCAGCTGGGCTTTTTTCCATTTCCTGCCATTACCGACGGCGCTGGCGATCCTAGCAATGTGGTAGGAACCGTCGGCGACAACTACTATCATATTTCGCCAAGTTGTGCTCATCCTGACGAAGCCTTTGAGATGATTACGTATTTTATTGATGACACGTCGGTAGATATACGTGTTGAAAGTGGCCGTATTCCGCCAGTACGTGGGGTGAGCAGCAAGCTCGAGAACCCCCTTATGCAAGACATTATGGCGATGGTAGAAAATGCTGCTAGTGTACAACTCTGGTACGACCAATACTTACCGCCAGAACTTGGTGAAGTCCATAAAGACACCATGCAAGCACTTTTTGGCTTAGACATTACGCCAGAAGAGGCTGCTATCCGCCAAGAAGAAGCAACGGCTGCGTTTTATCAAGAGTAGTTGGCCGTCAAAAGACTGAAGTAGCTGTCTAAAAGGTCCTTCTTAGACGGAATGATGATCTAGTTGATGATCTTAACTAGTGTGCGGGATGTTATCTGTTTTGCTCAACGTGAACAGGTGATGTCCTGCATATAAATGTTAAGACAGTTTCTGACATTAGACCAAGCTAGCCATTTAACTTTAGCCGATGCTGCTGGAACGTGTTGACAAACGTTGAGGCTTTCCTAGAGACACGCAACCCGAGATACTTCAATCTAATGTGTCTATATGAGATTGCATCAGCAAGCTCACGTCTTGTGTCAGCCTCGAGCACCTAGTCAACCCACAAAAACAGGAGGATAAGCATGCAGCGTAGCCAACACCTTAGCACGGTGAGGCGAACTTATAAACCCACCTGGTGGAACGAAAAAACGCTTACTGTCGTGCTCTTTTTAGCACCGACGATGTTGTTACTTGGCCTGTATGTGGTGTACCCAATTATTGACGCATTTAGGCTCAGCTTTTTTCGTTGGAACGGGTTATCTGCCGAGCTAACATCAGTCGGCTGGGAAAATTGGCGCAGGCTTGCCGCAGACACAATTTTTTGGCGGGCACTGCGCAATAACTTGATTGTGGTTGGTTTATCTATTGCGATTCAGATACCTACGGGGTTGGGGCTAGCTGTTTTGCTCGAGCAAGGTCGCAAGTTACCCCTCTTACGGGTTTTTAAAACCATCTACTTTTTCCCCATGCTTATGTCCTCGGTGGCTATTGGTATTTTGTTTAAGTACATTTTTGACCCTGTGTTTGGACTGGTGAATCAGCTCCTAGAGCTGGTCCGCATACCACCGCAAAGCTGGCTGGGTGACTCGAGGCTTGCCTTAATCACCGTCATTATTGTCATTTCGTGGCAGTTTATTCCGTTTTACATGATGTTATTTGTGGCTGCACTCACCAGCATTCCAGTTGAACTGCGCGACGCAGCTAGGTTAGATGGTGCAACCAACAGCAAGTATTACCGTTATATTGCCATTCCGTTAGTCAGTGGCACCATTCGTACCGCCGTCATTTTAGCGCTGATTGGCTCACTCAAATACTTTGATCTCATTTGGGTCATGACCGAAGGTGGCCCTAATCATGCCTCAGAACTTATGGCAACTTACATGTACAAAAAAGCCTTCCCTTCGTTTGAGGTTGGCTACGGCAGTACAGTTGCTGGGGCCTTATTTGTCTTAGTCATGCTGCTGTCCCTAGCTGCGCTACGATTTACGCGCCGCTACGAAACGGAGGTCTAGCTATGCGCGCAAAACTTTCAAACGGTGCTGTTATTGGGCTGGCGTCTTTGTGGTTATTTGTTGCGGGTGTGCCGTTTTACTTTATGGTTGTGACTGCGTTTAAGGGGCGCTTTGAACTGATGTCGGGGTCTGTATTTAGCTTTCCCCGCACGCCAAGCTGGAGTAACTTTCAAGCGGTGTTGGGCTCGAGCAGCTTTATACGCTACCTGAGTAACAGTGTGATCGTGGTGACAGCCGCTGTTTTTCTTATTTTGCTTTTTAGTGCTTTAGCTGCTTATGTATTTGCCCGTATTTCTTTTCAGTGGCAGCAATCGCTGTTTAGTATCGTTGTGGCTGGCTTGGTGATTCCACTTCACGTGACCCTTGTGCCTGTGTATTTGCTAACGCGGCGCATTGGCTTGTACGACTCACTTTGGGGTTTACTTGGACCTTATGTGGCGTTTAGTTTGCCTCTATCTATTTTTATCCTCACCGAATTTATGCGGCAAATTCCCAGAGAGCTCGAGGAAGCAGCTCGCATGGACGGCGCAAGCATTCCCGGTATCTTTTGGCGTATTATTTTACCGCTATCGGGGCCTGGCTTAGTGACGCTGGCAATTTACAACGCGGTCATCCTCTGGAACGAGTTTGTGTTTGCGTTTGTGCTTATTACATCGCCAGAAAATCGCCCGTTGCCACTTGCCATTTGGGAATACCAAGGGCAGTACGCCATGAATATTCCCGCTATTTTTGCAGTGCTTACGCTATCTTCATTACCGCTTATTGTGATTTACATTGTGGGTCAAGAAAAAGTCATTGCTGGCATTATGGCAGGCGCACTTAAATAGTTTTGAGATGATGTTCGGGATAGTAACGTTTAAATCAATAGAAAAAATATCGCTGTAGACAAGCACAACTGATCCTATAAAAGGTGAGATGTGCACGTGAATGTAAGCAGGCATCAGTGACTCAAACCTGTAGCCGTTGACACACTTGCAAGTTTATGCGTAAAATTGGTTCAACCATTTAATGGTCGTACATCATTAGGTTCGGTAAGGCTCATAAGGTTTGGTAAGACTCGTACATAGTTTGTGTAGCCTGCCAAAGGTCTACCATCGTAGCTTGTCAATAATATCGTCAACAGAGGAGAGGGTTCTAGTTACCCCAGTTGTCTCTCAATCACGGGCCGAGGAAGCTGCCTCGAGCCTCCTAAATTACTTAGTTAACAACGAGTTAACAGTTGGCCAACGCCTTCCTGCTGAGCGTGTCTTGGCTGAGCAACTTGGTGTGAGTCGGGGAATTTTGCGTGAGGCACTTACGCACCTAACAACACTTGGCATCGTAGAGTCACGAGTGGGCAGTGGCACGTTTTTGTGTAAGCGCCCTTCTGGTAACGAACAGCATGTTGTGATGATGCTGGACGCCCAACGGGACACGCTACTGCGTTATTTGGAACTACGCCGCGCCCTTGAAACTGAGGTTGTTGCCTTACTCGCCCAGCGTGCTACAGCCGCTGACATTGCTCATTTTGAAGAACTTGTGCGTGCTATAGAAACGGAGCATCACACGAAGGGCACAGCGCACGAAAGTGACAAACGGTTTCACTTGGCGCTCTATGAACGGGTAGATAACCCGCTGTTTTTACAAATTTTGATGCCGCTTTGGAACGTGCTAGAAAGCCTGTGGAATAGTCCTTTAGGGAATACCGAGGTAGGTCAAGGTACGCTACCCCTTCACCGCCAGCTTGTTGAGTGTCTGCGGGTAGGTGATGTGGACGGCGCCAGGGCCTCGGTGACTGCCATGCTAGACAGCGTCGAACAAGATTTGCGTACCACTGACCTAACAGCTCAAGGTCACCTGAAGCAAGCAGTACCCTCAACCCATGTATCTGACATATTTATTCAAGGAGGTGATAGCGAAGCAGCCTAATATGTAGACCTGATACACCTCAAACTCGGCCATCTGACTTTGGTGATTTGATGACGGCATACTTAACTTATGAAAGGACACTATGAGGTTAAACCACCTAAACTTAAACCTTTTAAGCTTTGCACTCGTGTTGACGCTAGGGTCTTTAGGGCTA
>JBCCOX010000493.1:0-4204 GCA_039025155.1 Deinococcota bacterium
TGTCAACTAGCGAATACTTTCATAGGCTTACTAACAACTGTTAACAGCATCTAACTTGATGATGCCTAGTAACTTGATAATGCCTAGCGTGGTTCTTCTGGCCATTCTGCTAAGCGGGCGGTATCAATCTGACTAATGGCAACGTTGCGCCTGTCACCTGCAACTTCAAAGGTCACCACGTCATCCTCAACAGCGCGAATTTTGCCTGTGAACTGCTCACTGCCCACGCGCACTTTGGCATCTAGATCGTGAAAGCGCAAAAAGTGTGCAGCGCGAAGTAAGGGCCGATTAGGACCCGGCGATTCAACCTCGAGCTGATACGCACCTTCAAAAGGGTCGAGTCTATCTAGTTCTAAGCTAAACACTTCAGTGACGTTGGTGACATCATCCATCGAGACAATCTGGCCGTCGAGGCGGTCAATGCGCAACAGTACCCGGCGTTTGCTTGCGCGGCCGGATACGGTTAGCTCGAGCACTTCATAGCCTAAAGGTGTTAATAACTCGTTAGCTGCTTGCTGTAACTCCATCTTGCACCTCCCTTGCCAAAATCTTTAGTGTGCCTAGCTTGTCAGGTTGTCAAACCCACTGATTAAAGCGGGCACAATCACGCTCACCGTTCGCATGAGGCTCATACAGCAAGCCTATGCCACCGTTTCATGACGTTTGCGTTGTTGGGGTAAACGTGACATCACAGGCACTTAAGCGCCCTACCAACAGACTTTGGTGTAAGCCTCAGAGGTGTAAAGCCGCAGAGGTGTAAGCCTCAGAACTTGTAAGCCTCAGAACGTGTAACCCTAAGTTTTAGGGAGCTACACCACGCCAATCACATCAGCTCATCTCAGAAGCAAACTAAAAAGGCGGGCCCTTACGCACCCACCCTTACAAAGACAACCTCAAATAATGACACATAAGGTCGCCGGGAAGTTTACTCCAAGAAAAGATTATAGGCTGAAACGCAGCTTCTCACAAGGCTTTAGCTAACGTGAGGGTTACTTGCTCGCTAAGATGCTTAGAGTTTCACACATGCTCGCACCACACTTTACAAATAGGTTACTGGCTGTTAAAGTTTGAGCATGACAGGTGAGCAAGCACTCTCTCCAAACCATGTAGCACACTATGCTGCATGTATTTCTTGTGCGTTCACCGTCAACCACCAACGAGCGATGACCGTGTAGCGTTGCCGTGTCATTTTTGGTATATCTGCGCTACGTTAACGACCTGCCTTGGGCACGGTCTTTTTTTATGGCTTGTTGACATCTTTGGATATTTTAGTTGAGGTAGTTACACCTCGAGTCTGGACGTGATTGGCTTATGGAAATCTAACATTGGTGAATAAAGTGAAGTCTTTTACCTGAAAGATGGATGTATTTGACGAAATGTCAAGAGTTGCATCTTAGAGTTGCTGAGATTTCCTCAGCACACTTGATCTTGTTAAGGTCAAAATACTAATGTTATCAACTTGTGTATTGGTAGTAGTGCCATCACGATCATCGGTACTGGTAATGAAGGTCTTCACCTGAATACGTTAGATTTCTCTACTTAAAAGCTATTTTTTGATACGCCTAATGTCTTTGATACGCCTAATGTCATAGACGCACGCATTTCCCTAAAAACTCATTGAGATTCAACTAGACGAGGTTTACTACCATGTTTCAACCTGTTTTGCTGCTTACCCCTGGCCCTACCCCCATTCACCCACGCGCGTTAGAAGCCTTTCACTGGCCCATGCGCGGTCACATGGATGCTGATGTTTTTGCCTACAACGACGGCATCGTGAGAGATTTACACGTGCTCTACCAGACGGGTGGGCGCGGCTTTACCAGTTTGCTGTCTGGTACAGGCTCGCTGGGTATGGAAGCGGGGCTAGCCAATTTGCTCGAGCCCGGTGATACGGTGCTTATCGTCAGTAACGGCGTGTTTGGTGACCGCAAGCTCGAGATGGCCACGCGGCTAGGTGCGCGCGTTGTACCCGTGTCGTTTGCACCCTCTTGCCCGGTTGACCTTGACGTGGTGCGAGCAGCAGCATTGCGCGAACGCCCCAAGGTGATTGCGGCTGTTCACGGGGAAACCAGCACAGGTGTCATGAATCCCGTACCCGAAATTGCAGCCATTGCCAAAGAGGTAGGCGCGCTGATGGTGGTAGATGCCGTAACAACTGTGGGGATGCTCGAGTTTGACATGGCAGCATGGGGGATAGACTACGCCTACACAGGTTCCCAAAAGTGTCTATCTGCACCACCCGGACTTGCACCTGTTGCCCTAAGTGAGCGCGCCACCGAGGTGATTCGCAACCGCAACAGCCCTGTTATGACGTGGTATGCCGACATGCTGGGGATGATGCGCTACTGGGAACCGGGTGAGTCTGGTCGGCAGTATCATCACACGATTCCGGTGCAACTCCACTGGGCAACTGGGGAAGCAATTCGGGCTGCGCTCGAGGAAGGCATTCACGCACGCACCAACCGCGTTCACCTTGTGGGTCAAGCAGCCTTACGCGCGCTTGAAACCCTCGGCTTTAGTGCGTTTATTCCCGCTGAGTACCGTTTACCTACCGTTCTTGCAGTGCGCTTACCAGAAGGGTTAGATGACGCCAAAGTGCGTCACCAACTGCGCTACGACTACAACATCAGCATTACAGGCGGGCTAGGAGCTACCGCCGGGCAGATTTGGCGGCTGGGTCTTATGGGCGAAACCGCCCGCCCCGAGCACTACCTTACGTTTATGGAAGCCCTGGCAGTTATCTTGCGTGCGCCGCATTTGCCAGATGTATTTGAGGATGCCCTTGCGGTTGTGGCTTAACGGTGTTGCCTAACGGAAGTCCGTAACCTCGTCTAAACATCTATACGTCATTCATTCGCGCAGTCAGTTGGGTCATCTTAGAGCTGGCTGCGTTTTTGTTGTCTGGCTAAAATCATCACCTATCTGATTTATTTGAAGCAACTCTTGATGGATGCTAAACTCACCACCATGAGGCGTATCACCGTGACCTTGCCAGACGACCTCGAGCAAGTCCTCGAGCAATATCTAGCTAGTCACCCTGCACCATCACATTGACAGAGTTGATTAAAATTGCGTTACGAGATTACTTGCAAGCGCATAAGCTTCAGCAACGTGGCTATCGTCCGGCAACATATCCTTTCAATATGGGGCCGCTTGTAGAACAAGATGATGTGGGTGAACCAGATGTGAGCCTCAATCACGATAATTATCTGGGCAGATGAACAAAAACTTGACCTAGACAGCCGCTCAGTACGCTAATAATCCAAGATAATAAAGCACAATAATCAACACCAAGGCTGGCAGCAAACTGCCCACCCGAATGCGTTTAAGCTCGAGCAGATTTATCCCCAAGCCCAAAATCATCAGTCCACCCACACCGTTAATGAGTAACACTCTGGGGTCGTTGGCAGGGTCGGGAATTAGCTCCGCAAAAAGCCCTGCCGCTAGCGACAAGCCACCTTGGTAAATTGCCACAATCACCACTGAAAACAGCACCCCAAAGCCAAACGTAGCCGCTAGCGCAAGTGATGAAAAGCCGTCCAGTGCGGCTTTAAGTAATAAAAATGAGTCATCTCCTACGAGGCCGTTTTGAATACTACCGATGAGCGTAAGCGGGCCCACGCAAAACAGCAAACTAGCGGCCACAAAACCTTCGGTAAAGCGCCCCTCACCTTTAAACCGGGCTTTGAGGGCCTCACCTAAAGACTCTAAACCTTCTTCAATGCGCCACCACTCACCGAGTGCGCCGCCAATGGCCAGCGCCATGAGCCCCAAAATGACGCCGGGTGGTTCAGATACACGTAAGAGGTCGTTTGCATTGGTGATGCCAATAAACAAAGTCGTGAGTCCGATAGCTTGCATGATAGTGGCGATGATTTTGGTGGGCATGCGGCCGCGCAATAACAAGCCGAGGCTCGAGCCCAGCAGCACCGTCACAATATTCCACAACGTGCCTGAAGTGGCATCAACAAAGCCCACAGCTAACCTCGTTGAATCCGAATGGGCTGCGTCCACGCTTGGGTCTCACCCTCACCCCAAAGTTCCACCCGTAAATAACGCCACATGCTGTCATCCGGCACGCGAAAGTGGAGCGCACTACTTTCAACTTGGGTTATGCGCTGCCCGCGGTCTGCAATGAGGTTGATGCGCTTGGCGTTGGCAGCGTGTACATTCAGGTAGTTGCCTTCTGCCCGAATGCTGTCAA
>JBCCOX010000494.1:0-4191 GCA_039025155.1 Deinococcota bacterium
CCAACACTTACCTCCAAGACTGCCCTTGGAACTAGCTCGAGCATATTTGAAAATACCTTAAATAATAAGTAAAACTTAGCCCCAAGTAATTAGTACAAACAACCTGCAAGATGACGATATTTGTAGTATCTCATACTATCTAATTTGGCCGCAAGGGGCTAGCGGCCAAATTAGATTACTGCATAACTACCTACTTTTTGGCTTATGAATGGCTAGGACTTGCTCGAGCCTCACAGCAACCAGCTAACACGCCACCCTCATGTAAGAAATTTCACACCGCCATAAGGCCTGATTGCACGGTGGGGTTTACATCTGTATCAGCTTCAAACTTTTTCAATTTACACTTTGAGTTTAGTGTGTTGTCTTTTGTTTTGCTGAGATTAAGCAGCAATTCGAGATCAGGATGACAAGCGCTTCCTAGACACAACGAAAAATCGTCAACATCAAATTGTGCTGATGGATATTCGTGTCAGACGTTTTTACGACGAGTTTATCTCGAATTGCTGAAGATTATAGAGTATGCCTTGCTTTTTCTACACATAGTGTGTATTATACACATAGTGTGTAAATAACTCAACTGAACAAGGAGGCTCGCTCATGCGCCATCACTACACAGCTAGCAACCAAGACATCTGCCTTAAGGTGCAGCTTAGGTCTATCTTGGCTGTTACACCTTTGACTATCACAACGTTATTAACTATTGCCATAGTCGTATCACTGGGATCATTCAGCTATGGGCAAGATGTTTTAGCGCAAGATGTTCTAGGTCAGGTTGTAGCACCCAGCTCTGAATCCAACCTTAACCAAGTGCCAGCAGCAGCTCAGGGACAAGCCACTAACCCGTTTGAAGGCATGGCTGAACGTGTAAACCTAGAGGACATAAGCCGGGGTGAACTGCTGTTTTACAGTGAGGCTGGTTTTGTGGCTGCGCCGCAGTTAGCCATTGATGTTGATATTCAAGTGACGGGCATGGTGGCGCGAGTTGTAGTGGAGCAACGTTTCACCAACCCCACCAGCACCTGGCTCGAAGGCATTTATGTCTTCCCCTTAACCGAAGATGCCGCCGTTGACGACCTCACCATGGTTATTGGTAAGCGCCGCATTGAAGGTGTAATTCAACGACGCGAGGAAGCCAGAGCCAACTACGAAGCTGCGCTCGAGGCTGGTCAGCAGGCGAGCCTGGTTGAACAAGAACGCCCCAACCTGTTCACAACCTCGGTAGCTAACATTGCACCCGGTGAAACCATCACGGTGGAAATTGGCTATTTGGAGACCCTGCGCTATGACCAAAACGCCTTTTCATTGCGCTTTCCGCTAGCCATCACTCCGCGTTATATTCCGGGCTATCCACAAGACGCCACGTACATGCACGCGCCTAGCGAGCTAACAGCACGTGTAGCAACGCTTCAAGTAGACGAGGTCAGTAGCACCTTCAGCATCACAGGTCAGGGTGTAAGTCGCGGTTGGGCACAAGCAACCGCCCAAGTACCTGACGCACCGCGCATCACCCCACCAGTCGCAGCGCCCGACGTTGATACCGGCACTCGAGTAACTTTGCGCGCGCAGCTTGATGCCGGCTTTCCTATTGCTCAACTTGCTAGCCTCTACCACAATATTCAGCAAACACGTGAAGGTGACAGCATCCGCCTAGAACTGACCGGGCCGATAGTACCAGACCGCGATTTTGTGCTGAGCTGGACACCTGCTGTGGGTAGCGCGCCCGAAGCAGCCCGCTTTCAAGAGCACACAGAGGATCACGACTACGCGCTGGTGATGGTCATGCCACCCAAAGTGATGGCCGTGCCCAGCTTACCCAGAGAGATGATTTTTATTATTGATACCTCTGGCTCAATGGAAGGTGGCTCTTTAGAGCAAGCCCAAGAAGCTCTCATCGTGGCACTGGATAGACTTGGCCCCGACGACCGCTTTAATATTATTGAGTTTAATTCCGTCACACGGGCATTTTTTCGCCAACCTGTAGCTGCAGACACGGGTAACATTCGCCGTGCCAAGGGGCAAATTTTGCAGCTAGCCGCAACTGGCGGCACCGAGATGGCACCTGCACTCGAGCGGGCCCTACGCGGCCAAGCACCTGAAGGGTTTTTACGGCAAGTTGTGTTCATTACAGATGGCAGCGTGGGCAACGAAGTGGAGCTTTTTGGGCAAATTCAGCGCGATTTGCGCGGTGCACGGTTGTTTACGGTAGGCATTGGTTCAGCGCCCAACAGTTTCTTTATGCGCAAAGCTGCTGAAGCCGGGCGCGGTAGCTACACCTACATTGGCGATTTGCGCGAAGTTCAAGGCGAAATGCAAACGCTCTTTACCAAGCTCGAGAATCCCGTCATCACCAACTTAACCGTGCGCTTACCCGAAGGCAGTGACGCTTACCCCGAAACCATTCCCGACCTCTACTTAGGTGAGCCTGTTGTGCTCAGCGTGCGGCTTCCCGAACGCGCCAGTAACGCAGATATTGTCATTGAGGGAGAAATTGCCGGAAATTCATGGCAAAGGCGCTTACTTGGACTTGGCAGTCAAACTCAAGATGATGCTAGTGATGACGTTGATGATACTCACCAAGGGCTGCGGCAACTGTGGGCGAGAGCCAAAGTAGACAGCCTCGAGGACGACATGTTAGGTGAGGACCGTGAAGGCATCCAAAAATTAGAAGAGCGGATTACCCAAGTGGCGCTCGAGCACAGCCTCGTAAGTGCCTACACCAGCCTTGTCGCTATTGATGTTACACCCGTTCGCCCAGAAGATGCAGACACTAGCTCTGGTGACGTGCCCCAAACTCTACCCGCAGGTCAAAGTTACGACGCCATTTTTGGCGGCTACCCCAACACCGCCACGACATCTCTAAGGCATCTCTTATTGGGCATACTTGCACTGGCACTTGCCATCATTGGGCTTGTTCCGAACCGTCCTCAAAAGGAAAAACCCAGAAACGCCAATACCATCAAACGGGGCCTTGCTTAATGTCTTGGAGCATCATATCTTGGAGCATCAAAAAGCAGCACCATCTAACTAACATTCAGCCTACTCAACATCAACACGCCCATCTCCCCTATTTGTACCTGCCTCAGCTTTCAGTTGTTGAGGCAGCCCCGCAAACCTCAGATACAGCATCAACATCTTCAACAGTTACAACGCCAGTATTTACGATGCTAGCTCGAGGCTGGCAGCGCATCAGCTCATATCTGTCATGGCAACGCGGCATCACACTAGTCTGTCTAGTCTTTGCTGGTTATCATCTTGGCTCAGCAAGCTACATCCATGCTAAAGCGTGGCTCGCGCAGCAGTTGATGGCTCGAGCTTGGCAACAAACGCAGCTAACTGGCGAACCTCACAAACCGTGGCCGTGGGCAGACGGGCATCCTGTCTTTGGACTGCGTGCCCCTGCCCAACAAGAGAAGTTATTTGTGCTAGCAGGTGCTAGCGGGCGCAACTTAGCGTTTGCACCGAGTCACATGCTGGCAAGCCCGCAGCCCGGCGAGGCAGGTAACAGTGTCATCGCCGGACACCGCGACACCCATTTTCGGTTTTTACGACATGTGGCTGTGGGAGACGTGCTCGAGGTTGACTTTCCAGATGGTCATATTGAGCAATTTGAGATTATGACGCTCGAGGTTGCCGACGTGCGCGATAGTTCGTTGCGGCTAGATGGTGACGCCAATCAACTTGTCTTGGTGACGTGTTATCCGCTGGATGAAATTGGCCCAACCGGACCTTTGCGCTATGTGGTGACGGCTCGAGCTATCAATTTCGTAAACGCTAACGACATCCACCTCACTTCAACTGACACCAGCTCGAGCATTTTTGCTGACCCTCCGCTAGCAATAGGCTTTCCTTTGTTTTGACATGACTCGCAGCACAGTAAGCGTTAGCGATGTATTAGCAATGTAAATGTTAGCGACGCCGACATCAGCACACAAGCCAGACAAGCTTAAGGAGCTTATAATCACAAGGCACTTCGTTACCCTCACAAGGTGTAAGTGCCTTAATTTATTTTGTTGATGTATGTTTAATGCCTATCGCAGCAACACGATGTGTACGTTTATGCAACATAAATCTGTTGATGCGCTGGGCTGTGTTTGAGCAGGAGGAATCACCATGTCTCTCAAAGAAGAACGCGAACAACTTAAAGCCCTCCGGGGGTATCTTTGATGTCGAAACCAAGCAAGCTGAGCTTGC
>JBCCOX010000495.1:0-4186 GCA_039025155.1 Deinococcota bacterium
GTGCGTTTGCGACCACTTGCAAAGCGGGCGCAGGACTTCGTGCAGGCTCGAGCCAAGCTCGGTGAGGGCATACTCTACTCTGGGCGGCACAACCGGGTATACCGTGCGGGTAACTAAACCGTTGCGCTCTAATTTGCGCAAGGTTTGGGTGAGCATCTTTTGGCTGATGCCGTCAATCATGCGTTCCAAATCACTGTAGCGCCACGTGTTGTCCCTAAGCGCATAGATCACCAGGACCGTCCATTTGTCCGCAATCATGTCGAGCACATCATTGGACGGACAACGCCGGTTAAGCACGTTGATAGGCGGTAAATTGGCTAGTTTTTGCTGTAATTCAAGACTTGCCATGAGCTTAGCCTAACGCACCCAAAGGTGCGTATACAACCCACGAGTAGGTACTTTACACGTGGGTTGTAAGCATCTATCATTTGCTTTGTGATGAGCAGCGCTGCTCCTGAAATCTAACCAAGGAGTGCCATCATGAGTGGAAGTCTGAACATTTTAAATCCTAGTCAGCCTAAAAAGATACTGATGGTCGTAGCTAATCCAGCAACCTCAGACGTGACTGGCTGGCCAGTTGGTTTTTGGTGGGCGGAACTTACCCATCCTTACTGGGAATTTACTGAAAAAGGCTACGAGGTTGAGATTCGTAGTCCAGCAGGTGGGCCGTTGCAAGCAGATGCTTGGAGTGACCCAGAAGACGACAGTCAGTACAGTAGTGATGACCTTATCAGTCTGGGGTTTAAAACCTCACCTAAACACGCTGCCTTACTACAAAACACGCAGAGCATTGAGGATGTAAACGTAAGCGACTACGACGCCATCTTTTTAGTAGGCGGTCAATCGCCCATGTACACGTTTTACGAGAATGATGCCTTGCACGCGTTGGTGGCCAGGTTTTATGAGGCTGGCAAGATCACAGCAATTGTCTGTCATGCTACCTGTGTACTGCTCAAAGCCACCACTCAAGATGGCAACTTGCTGGTGAACGGTAAAACGTGGACAGGCTTTGCCAACAGCGAAGAGCAGTTTGCTGATGAATTTGTGGGCCAGCGCATTCAACCGTTTTGGATTGAGGATGAAGCTGCTAAACTCGAGCACACAAATTTTATAGTTGACAGCCGCTTCAAAGCCCATGCCGTCCGCGATGGCAACCTCATCACCGGGCAACAGCAGTACTCTGGAACAGCGGCGGCTAGACTGGTGATTGAAGCGTTAGGGGGTTAACCCAAGAGGAGTGTCTGATTTATGAATATTGCAATTATTGGGGCCGGCAATATAGGTAGCACGCTGGGAAGGCGTTGTCTCGAGCAGGGTCACAGCGTCACCTTTGGCGTGCGAGATACGAACTCGGACAAGCTTACTAAGTTACAAGACGAGCTTGAGCACGCAGTGTTCACCACCCCTCAAGACGCGCTGACCAACGCAGACGCGGTTGTGTTAGCGGTTCCGGGGAAAGTAGTTGACCAAGTTGTTGCCGGGCTTGCAGGTGCGCTCGAGCACAAAATTATCATTGATGCCACCAACAACCTAGCTGAGGATGTTATGGACCACGTTGAGGTCATGCAACACCATATGCCCACAGCTAAACTTTTTCGGGTGTTTAACTCGCTGGGCTGGGAGACTTTTGGCAACCCTACCATTGCTGGTCAGCAAGTTGATCACTTTTACTGTGGTGATGAAGGGGATGAGCAACAAACGGTACACCAGCTCATCGCTGATATAGGGCTCAACCCTATTTATTTGGGTGGGCTCGAGCACAGCCCTACCCTCGACGCACTCACCCGCTTATGGTTTACGCTAGCGTTTCAAAAAGGCTACGGACGCCGTGTAGCGCTTAAAATCATTGCTGAGTCTCAAGATGACTAGGTAGTGCCTCTAGCGTTATTTACTGCGTTTATCGGAAAATATCTCTTTCCCAAGCATCTCTTTTCCAAATAATGGCAACTGAAGCCCGCGGCACACTGCAAACCATATTCCCATAGATTTACCTGCTAGAAACAAAGCTTCATAGCCGTGACCCGGGTCATTAAAGAAGTAGAATACCGTTATGTAGAACCAGAAAATGCATACAAAGTTGGATGCCACCAAGACCAGAACTGGAAACTCTAGACGCACAAGCATCATATGCAATACGACAAAAGTCAGGTAGTTGCCAAGAAAATATATGGCACTTGCTCGAGTGGACGGTATAGGTAGTGCATAGTAAAGAGCTGCACTGGCAGCCATACCACAAGGGACAATCGCAAACCAGCGTGCCGCGTCTTCCAGATAGATGTCTAGAAAGCCAAAACTTAGCACGGCCCAAAACAGCATACTTTTGTGGCTCTGGGCGCTGGCAGTAATCACAATGGCAACAGCCAAATATGCGCCAATGAGAAGCCAAACGCTAGCCATGTCATCATCTGCATAGCAACCAAAAAGAAAAAAGCTGAGGCCTAAAAAGATGACCATCACAAATATCGAAAACGCACTGAGCTGTTGTACGTTCGTTACATAAAAGAGGAACCCCATTCCAATAATCACATGACGTAACCTGAGACCTGCGTAGCGCACGGCATCGCCTCCTTTCAGCAAGAGTATTAATTCAATTGGCGTAAACTTAGTTTAGGGAAAGAGAGTATGAATACACATCACGCTTTCGTAGGATGCACTGTGGCTTTGAGGGTGACTGCTTAAGGGTGAGTTATGCTCCTAGGCTAGGTCATCCCTAGCTCATACCAAAGAAAAACCACCATCTGGTGTGTCCAAGAGGGTGGTTAATATATGTGAGGCTTGGGTGATTTATGTATCTGTATGTTGAGGCGGTTGCCACGGAAAGTGCCCCTCGAGTTCAACATGCAGCATAAAACTCAAAAACGTCCGAATAATCACAATAAGCAAGAGTACCAGCATGTTGGTAATTGTTGGCGTTACGGCAACTGTACGAATAATATCGGCGATGATGAGAATCTCGAGCCCTAGCAAAATCACATGCCCTACCCGCTGGCGGTAATGCTCATAGGCGCGGTCAGGTGTTTCCCGAAATATGCGCTGAATAAAGCGAATGCTTGTACCTACCAAACCTATAATGAGTACCAATACGCCAAATAAGTCAACCCATTCACCGATATGATTGATAAGCACTAAGATGTCCATAGTGCTAGTCTAGCTCAAGTATATGCGTGCTCAAAGGGATATTATGGGGTATTGCAATCCATAGTCAAAGCTTGATTATCAAGATTATAAAGACACATATAATAACTAAGGAAAAGCTTAAAATAAATGTTTTAAGTATTGATAATTGAGCTGCTGTCGCCGCACCAATGTTCGTAGTCCTCCCATTCTTGACTGATCGTTCCATAACTGTTAAAGTATCTCCCACGAGGTTGTGAATGGCAAGACCAAAATCTTTTAAACAGGCTGAGGCGCTTGAAAAAGCCATGCAGCTTTTTTGGGAGAAAGGCTTTGAGGCAACTTCCATTCAAGACCTTGTAGATGCCATTGGCATTAACCGTCAAAGCCTCTACAACACCTTTGGAGATAAAAAGCAGCTCTTTCTTCAGAGCCTTGACCTTTATCGCACGCGGGGGTTAGAGGGCATATTACAACAACTTGCTGAGGATAAGCCTGTCCAGCAAAAAATAGCAGACGTGTTTCGGTTCATTATCGACGCATCAATTTATGATTCAAGGGGGTGTCTTATTGCAAATTCGACACTCGAGCTTGCTAACCACGATGACGACGTTGCAACTATTGTTTGCGATAACTTAGAAAATTACGAAGCTGCTTTTAAACAGGTTTTGCTCGAGGCACAACAAAGGGGGGAGTTAAGTTCTGACAAAAATCCTGATGCCCTAGCGCGTTATTTGTTTAGTAGTTTGCAAGGTATTCGCGTCACTGCCAAAGCCACCAATGATCGGGCAAGACTCGAAGATATTGCTGCCATCACACTCTCGGTTCTCAGTTAGCAGTTCTCAGGTAAATTTTTTTGGCCTAGTTTTGGAACGCTCAGTAAGAAATGAAAGGATGTTGATAATGAAACAACAACTCGCTGCAACCATGCTTCTTTTAGCTGCACTCCTAGGTAGTTTAGTGAACGCGCAAGATGTTTCTGACATGCAATCCGTAGGGGTATTACATTTTGGACCCAACAACGAACTTTTTGTAGCAGACTCAAAAACGGGCACAATTTTTGCCTTTGAAA
>JBCCOX010000496.1:0-4185 GCA_039025155.1 Deinococcota bacterium
CACTTAGTGCGGGGAAACTAATCCCAGAATTGCTAATAGGTGGTATTTGTTAGTGACGCCAAAGTATCATCTAACGACGCGCAAGCTCACTGTCGATAAACTGCTGGGCGACCCGGCCGGAGAGGCCGTTGCCCCGTCTGGCAAAGTGGATGGCTCGAGCCTCAAATGCGTCATCTACCCCTAAGCCAACTTGCTCAGCTAGGCCCTTAACAATGGTCAAATAAGCCCGCTGGTTGGCATCTGGAAAGGTAATAGTAAGCCCGAAGCGGTCAGCGAGTGCTAGCCGTTCGTGTTGGGTATCCCAAGCGTGAACGTCGTCATCTAGCGGGTCAGGGCGGTCGCGTAAGCGCTCAGTCACAAGGTGGCGGCGGTTGCTGGTGGCATAGATGAGGATGTTGTTAGGGCGCTGTCGTAAAGCACCCTCGAGCAGCGTCTTGAGCGGGTGATAGCGGTCATCACCTACCTCAAAACTGAGGTCGTCTACAAAGACGATAAAACGGGTGGGTTGCTTACCCAAAACCTCAGTGATAGTGGGCAGGTCAGTTAAGTCTTGGGCAAAGACCTCAACCAAGCGCAAGCCAGCGTCACCATATGCGTGTAACAAGCTCTTAACGGCGGTTGATTTGCCACTCCCACGCGGACCATAAAGGAGGGTATGCTGAGCAGGTTTGCGAGCTAAAAACGCCTCTGTGTTTGTTGTTAGGGCGGTCAGTTGTGTATCTAACCCAACGAGCTTGTCCATGCTAGGACGCGCTGGCTCGTCAATGCCAGTAAGTTTGCCTGCTTGCCAGTGTAGTGCGCTATAACGGGCTTGCTGACCGCTGCCGTATTGGCGGTAGTGCTTGAGGAGGTCAGCTAAAACATCTTCTGGACGTGTTTTAGGGGTGTGCAGGGTTGTGGCTAAAGCGCGGGCAGATTTGTGAATATGGCGCGCAGGCGCAAGGTGGTCAAGTGGCGGCAAGCTAATGCCCGTTAAGCTCATCACCTCACCCAGTTCATAATGCCAGTTGCGGCGCACCAAATGGAGGAGGTTCTCAATGTCGCTGAGCGCGCCAGCCTCGAGCCCAGCCGGTAACATGTCTGTTTCGCTAAGGTGTAAGGTGACGTGTGCGAGGCTCGAGTCATCAAACAACAGACTATCTGCCACTGCCGTTGCAATGTCGGGCAAGCTGGCGTCAGCTAAACTTTTGTAAAGCAAGCGGTAGGTCGGCAGCAAATCAACTTGCCCAAGGTCGTAAATGATGGTGTTCAGCGCAAACAGGGCTTCACCCCAAGGTTTGCGTGAAAGACGGTCAAAGATAAAAAGTTCAGTCACAGATTGCCTCGTTTGTAAATGTAGGGTGGGGATTTGAGTATGGCTTCATCATTGGGAAAACGAATATCATTACGCAAAACCTGCTGTATGAACACAAGCATCACAGATGTGTTTCCAATGAACAATGATCTAGCTCGAGATGATCTAGCTTGGGGATCATCAACCTAAGATGCAATACATAAACGTATAAAGCGTCACCATATCACAGCAATGGTGTGAATCTCGTTGGCTGTTGCTATGGGAAATACTAGACTGATGACCCATCAATTTATGAGGGTCTCAACACGTATGCCAGTGCCTATGCCAACACGTATGATGGTTACGTGAAGCCTATCACCTTACTTATTTGTAGTTATTTTGAGCCTCAGTATGTGGAGGATATTCGCAAGCGTTTTCCCCAAGTTGAGGTTATAAACGAACCGGACTTGTTACCCAAACCCCAGTTTGTGGCTGACCATGCGGGGTTGCCGCTAAGCCGTAATGACGAGGCGCAAGCGCGTTGGGAGGGGTTGCTCGAGCAAGCAACCATCTGCTTTGACTTTGACCGTGTTACCCCGCAGGCACAACGCAGCGCACCCAAGCTCCGCTGGATTCAAGCCACCAGTTCTGGAATCGGCCAGTTTGCACGGCAACACGGGTTTGCTGAAACTGACATCACCCTCACCAACGCCGCCGGGATTCACGCCCGTCCACTGGCTGAGTTTGTGCTGTGGGCCATGCTCGCATTTGCTAAAGATTACCCGCGTGCTAGAAAGCAGCAGCGTGACCACGTGTGGCAGCGCTTTTCAGCCTCAGAACTTAGTGGCAAGACGCTGGCAGTTGTTGGGCTGGGGCGCATTGGGCAAGAAGTCGCACGGCTCGCCAAACTTATGGACATGCAGGTGATTGGCAGCAAGCGGAACATTAGCGGTGTACGGGCAGATGCGCTTAATGTGGACGCGCTGTACAGTGCTGAGGATGTGCTCGAGCTAGCTGCTTTAGCGGATTACCTCTGCCTTATTGTGCCTCACACGGACGACACCGAGCATCTTGTAAACGCAGAGGTACTCGCTGCCATGAAACCTGAGGCTGTGCTTATCAACATTGGCCGGGGAGCTTTGGTGGATGAGCTTGCACTCGTGGCTGCCCTCGAGAGTGGCGCGTTAGCTGGGGCTGTTTTAGATGTTGCTGCTAAAGAACCTCTGCCAGAAGCAAGTCCGCTTTGGGACTTAGAGAACGTCATCATCTTTCCGCACTCGGCGAGTACCTCCGTTCATGAAAATGCTCGCCTTACCGAGTTACTTTGTGACAACCTCGAGCGTTACCTCACAGGTAAGCCTTTACGCAACGTGGTGGATGTAAAACGGTTGTACTGACAGTCACGTTAGCCAACCTCATCATGACGATGTTGTGACAGATGAATTTGATGGATGGTTTGTGTTTCCATTCTCTCCGTCTCCCTTTTTGTTGACGTTGTGCGTCAATCATCTGTTAAAGGTGTACTGACGTGAGAAACGGCATCAATCTGATGTACAAAAGTTAGCAAGAGGGTCACGTGCTAGCAAGCTTTCTGCGACGGGTTTGAAGGTGCGGCGGTGCAGTGGGCAAGGACCGTGTTCGGCGAGGGCGGCGAGGTGGTGGCTCGAGCCATAACCTTTATTGCTCACAAACGCATATTGTGGGTGGTCTTCATGGACGCGGCGCATGAGTGCGTCCCGCGTTGTCTTGGCAAGAATGCTGGCTGCTGCCACTTGCAAGCTGCTGCTGTCCGCTCTAGCTGGTGCAAGCACAGGATAGGGGCGAGCTAGTTTCAGGTAGTCTGTCACCAGCCCATCTAGGGGTGTGCCTGCAGTGAGTAGGCCTGCTTCCAAAACATCGAGTGTGCGCTCAGCAGCAAGGTGGGTTGCTGCCAGTACGTTGCGCTCGTCTACCTCTTGAGCAGTTGCTAGCCCCACTGCCCAACCAAGGGCGATGCTTTTGATGTGATGAGCTAGCACGTCTCTGCTAGTTTCGGCGATAGTTTTAGAGTCGTTGA
This sequence comes from Deinococcota bacterium, assembly GCA_039025155.1. Classification (GTDB taxonomy): domain Bacteria; phylum Deinococcota; class Deinococci; order Deinococcales; family Trueperaceae; genus JBCCBI01. The sequence continues at coordinate 3,330 of JBCCOX010000496.1, forward strand.
TGGTTTTGTAAGCAGCCTCCGGTAAATCTTGAGGAAGAATTACAATGCCCACGACAACTGGCCCAGCAAGCGCGCCGCGCCCAGCTTCGTCGAGCCCGGCCACGGTCACACAGCCTTGTTGCCAAAGCTGTTGCTCGAGCCGCCAGCTTGGTTGCGTGCTTAAATGGCTAGCGTGGTGTGCCATACTAAAAACTAATGATATTGTTCACGTATCTCAAATAAAATTTTCTGTTAGATGCTAACTATCCCGTGAATAGCTGCGTTGTGAATACCTGTGCCGTTAATGTCTATGCTGTTAATGTCTGTGTTGCTAATGCTTGTGCTGCTGCGTTGCTTGTGCCATCAACACGTTGTGAATGGCGATTTCTGTGCTGTTTTCAGCATCTTTATTACCATCAGGACTCGAGTCAGGCTGTTGCTGCACGTAGTTGCCGTTGGCATCAAGTTGCCAAGCTAGGCGGTTGTCGCTCAGCGCTAACCTCAACAGGTTAATAAGACGATGCTGTAAGTCCGTGTCATAAATAGGCACAACGGCCTCGATGCGGTCAGACAAGTTGCGCCGTTTCCAGTCGGCACTGCCAATAAAAATGTCTGGTGTTGAGGTTGCTGTATCACCTACGTGTTCAAATGCTTTTGAACCGTTGCCAAAGTAGAACACCCGGTCGTGTTCCAAAAAACGCCCAATGATGCTGCGCACACGAATATTGTCGCTGTAGCCCGCGAGTTCGGGGCGCAAACGGCAGTGTCCGCGGATAATCAAATCAATGCTGACACCTGCTTGGGAGGCACGGTAGAGGTTGTGAATAATCGGCAGATCATCCAGCCCATTCATTTTGGCAATGATGCGCCCGCAGCC
>JBCCOX010000497.1:0-4182 GCA_039025155.1 Deinococcota bacterium
TGCGAATTTCGGGAATGACCGACAGCGGGATTAAGTTGAACCCCATATAGGGAAGCGTGCAGCCAGCTGCCTGCCAAACTTCTTTGAGTTTGACGGTTTCAGCGGCAACCTCTGGCGCACGTTTGTCGGACAAAAGTCCTGCAACGGGTAGGGGCACAAGTGCTTTAACCTCACCCGCATCGACAACGACTACACCGCCGTTACTTTCTTTGAGGGTACTTAGCGCAAGTTGCATGTCTGCTTCGTTGGTGCCTGCCAGAATGATGTTGTGTGCGTCGTGACCTACGCTACTGGCAACGGCACCTGATTTAAGCCCAAAATCTTGTAAGAGGCCATGAGCAACAGCACCTGACGTACCGTGACGCTCTACAATGGTGACAAAACAAAGGTTGTGTGTGTCAAAGTGGGTTTGCCAACTGTCTGCAGCTGTTAACTCTACGCGGTTGTGTTGCAAGGTTATACCGGGTAACACGGTGGTGATGACATTGGCGGTACAGGCTGTCTCGGGTAAAGGTGGTGTCAGCGTCAGATTACTGCCAATGTTGATGGTGTCGTAAGCAGCTTGAGGGTAGGTGTAGAGGCTACTTTGTAATTGCTCATCGAGGACTGGGGTGATTTTTTTGTCTTCAATAACCAATTCGCCGCCGTACCAAGTATTTTGTACCTCGAGCGCATCATTCAAAAGCACAACATCCGCCCGGCGGCTGTGTCCTAACCCGCCGATGTCAGCATCCATGTGGTAGCGTGTAGCGGGGTGAAGTGACCCCATACTCCACGCTTGCACGTTACTAAGCCCGGCCTTGGCGGCTTGCCTCGTCACCCAATCGAGCCCAAACATAAACAGGTCGTCGGCGTCGCGGTCGTCGGTGCAGACACAGACACGCTTACTTGCTGAGCCGAGTTCAGTTATAGTTTTGATGGCCTCGGGTAAGCTGTGCCAGGGTGTAGTGGGCGGTCCGCCTCGTAAAAATATCCATAAACCAGCCTCGAGCAAATCGTCTGCAATATCTCTATCAATCGCCTCATGAGTATCGGTAATGCCACTAGCGGCAAAGGGTGCTACAAACTCGCGCCCGTAAACATGCCCGCAGACAGGTTTACCGCGTTTAAGGGCTTCTGCCAAAATGCTGTGGCTGCGTGGATCGCTCATGCTTACTTGCACAAAGTCCATCTTTTCACCCAAGGCCACTGCCTCCGGGTAGGCATCAAAGAGTGTGCCAATTTTGTCAGCAGTTAGGTCGCCACCGGCAGTTTCAAATTCTGGCGTTGTGGCAGGGACGGTGCTAGGAACAGTCAAAAAGATATTCAGCGCAGCTTGGCGGGCGTCTGCGAGCATCCACTCAATGCCGTCTTGATCGCAGACATTGCCAATCTCATGGCTGTCACAAAAAATGGTGGTTGTGCCGTTGAGTAGAGCTGCCTCAGCGTACGCACAGGCGGTCATCATGCTGCTTTCAATATGAATGTGAGGGTCAACTAACCCTGGTGCGAGGATGCCCCCTGCAACGTCGTAGACGGTTGGATTGCCGGGGGTAGTCTTATATGTGCCAGCAGGTTTAATGGCAGCGATGCGGCCTTTGTACAGCCACAATTCTTTATCTTCCAAAATGCGTTCGGTATAGGTAGATAAGAGCCGGGCTCCTGTAATAACCGTATCAGCAGCTTGTCTACCTGCGGCAACAGCGGCTAAATCTTGGGTCATGGTGTGTAACGCGGGAACAGAAAAACGGGTAATCACGTTGGCCTCCTTGACAGGTGCGGAGAATAATTGAGTGCTTTGTGACTCACAGACAATAACTACAGGACTCAGCTTATATTTGCAGTACAAAGTCAATACACTAAAGTTCGACCGTTTGTGAGGAGTCTAGATTAAAGGTGGGTGGTGTCATGTAGTATGAACGTACAGGTCTACAAAATGCTGGAAAGGCTGCTGACAAACGGCACAAGCGCCTTAAAGATAAAGCATATTATTACACCGAGGCTGAACTTTTTCCAAATTATGGCAGTCAGAATTGCACTGGACGTAAATTATTGAAAGCCTGTGGCATACTAAATCTTAATATGCGAAGTGTGTTTGAACTTATTCTTGTTGCGTTGTTAGTGCTGGTACTTATGGCCAGCAACCCTAGTAAAGCAGATTTTATAAGCAGTTACCCCTTACCTCGAGGCTCCCTTGTAGAAGGTCGTAGTGCTTCCAATAATTCTCGTGATGGTCGCAGCATTGTGATACAACCCCTGCGTCCTGAAGATCGTGAAGATGCTGCTGAAACAGCCTCAGAAGTAATTGAAGACGCCGCCAACCAACTTGAAGATGCTGCTAATGACCTTGTAGACAGCGTGGCTGGTGTAGATGCGGATTTGTTACGGGGGGTGCTTGCCAGCGTGCTTGAAGGTGAGGCTGTGCTCGAGCGCCGCAACTTCATGGTAGCGAGTATATTTACCGTGCCAAGAGCAGGTAAAGACATTTTAGTCTTAGGCATTGCCGATACTTACTTTACGTTAAGCCAATAACCCACCTTAAGCCAATAACCCACTTTAAGCCAATGACCTACCTTAAATCATTGTCGGGGGAGAGGTGCTAGCATAGATTGTGACTCGAGCAAGCGTATCTTCAACCTTAGACCAGTCTCAACAAAACCAGCCTCAACAAAAACGGCCTCAACGCAATCCGTGGCGCGTCTTAGGGCGCATCATTTTAGGGCTCATTTGTGCTGCAGCACTTACCGGAGTCTGGTGGCTGGCACTTATGCAGCCGTCTCATGACCGCAACTGGAAACCGCAACTGGCGGTTCTTCCCTCGGGGCAGATTGACGGTGACATCCTCACCCTTACAAACGTGCGTAACATTCGCTATGGTGAACCGGGTACGCCCTTTGAGGTTAGCGACGACACCTATGACACACGTGAGTACGATTTAAGGTCCCTCGAGACGCTCTGGCTCGTTGTAGAACCTTTTGCTGAGTGGGAAGCGTCTGCGCATACGCTGCTAAGTTTTGGTTTTGCCAATGGCGACTACTTAGCGCTCTCTGTGGAAGCTCGTACTGAAGTGGGTGAGCGTTTTGCCGCGCTAGACGGCCTGCTCAACCAGTTTGAGCTCATCTATGTCTTTGCAGACGAACGCGATGTCATTGAGCGCCGTACGTCTTATCAACAGCACGATGTTTACTTGTATCCTATTCGTGTGTCGCCAGAGGTCTTGCGCGCCTTACTTGTCAACTTTGTTGAGGAAGCCAACGCCATCGTAGAGCAGCCGCGCTTTTACAACACGTTTACCAGTACCTGTACGACCAATTTAATTGATACTGTGAACGAGGTTTTACCTGGAACCATCCCCTTGCACGCTGCACGCTTTTTACCCGGCTATGCGGACGATCTTCTTTACAATTTAGAGCTTATTGATGCACAGGGTTCATTTGAGGAGATTAAAGCCCGCCACAACATCACTGAAAGGGCGCAGCAAATTCCCGAAGGTGAAGATTTTTCAGCGTGGATTCGTCAGTTTTAGGCTGGTTAATATCTTGACGCATCATCTTGAGGTCTTGAGTCTTAAAGTCAAAGTGGACGTGCTTGGAGTAGCCTGTTGAAGCTGAGTGATGCTCAGCTCATCAGCTTATATTTTGCCCAGCATTGATATGATTTACCAATGACCTTTGTATTTGCAGGTGTGTTCGTTGTGTTGATGGCAATTTATGTCATTGCAAAGCGCCCTACACATGAGGGTAATTGGCGGGTAGATTTGGCTCAGCTACCAACCGTTACCTTTGAAGGTTCACAGGCAACCATTCACAACTTGCGCTGTACCCGCTACGGACCACCAGAGTCACCCCTAACAGCCTCATATACAACGCGCACGTATAACCTCGAGAAGGTTACACGGGTGTGGTTTGTTCAAGAATCATTCTCAGCATGGCGAGCGGTTGCTCACACGCTGGTGAGTTTTGAGTTTGCAAACGGTCAGTGCTTGGCAGTCTCTATTGAAGCTAGAGTTACTGAGGGTGAGCGTTATTCGCTAATTCGCGGGGTGTTTAACAATTTTGAACTCATGTATGTTATTGGTGATGAGCCAGACTTAATTGGGCGGCGGGCGTATTATCAGCAGCATGACGTGTATTTGTATCCGCTGACGCTAACCCCAGAGGATGCCCAAAGCTTGCTGAAGGTCATGTTTGAAGAAGCCAATAA
>JBCCOX010000498.1:0-4181 GCA_039025155.1 Deinococcota bacterium
GATGAATAGGGTGATTAGACATACACTTGAACTCCAAACTCAAAAAGCTCATATAGCCTGAATAGTGCTTAGCTGACGCCTAATGCTTGTTATGGTTGTCTTATACTAAAGTGATGTTTTGATGTCGCTTTGCAGCATCAAAATCGCTCGTGTTCACGAAGTACGGCGCAGCCAGAGCGTACCCTTAAACGATTCAGACTATGCCACTCAAGAGTCAGTTTAGTACCATCGCACACGTCAGAGACGCACTTTGATTGACGTTTGAAACATCGAACTCAGGTGACTAAAGTCTTGCGTAAGTTTAAGGTCAGACATTGAACGGCTAACGAAGCTGTTGCGTAACTTTCTAAGGCCTCAGCACATGCATCTACATGACTGAGTGCTTGCGCGCGGGGTGTGGGCGGCCAAGTACTGAGCTTTGCCCGCAGTAAATCAACGACGGCAATGGCTTGATCTGGGCTTGACCAAGCTTTCTCGAGCATATCTGCTTGAACAAAGGCTTGCTCGAGACTCCCTGAAAGTGCCTCAACATAATCATCAACACCCTTAACAAGAGTCCCAACCTCTTCTGGTTGCTGAGTTTGAATGTACACGTCGCGGGCGCGTCCTAAACGTGTTAGCGGGTGTTGGAAGGTGCTGTGCGCTAGGCTGTCACTAGCTAGGCTAGCCGAAGCTAGGGTGTCTAAATCAGCTTGTTGCAGCGCGCCAAAACGCAGCGGGGTTGCCCTCGAGACAACCGTAGGCAAAACACTATCCCCACTGCTTGCAGTCAGCACAATGGTGGCGTAGCTTGGGGGTTCTTCAAGCAGTTTCAAAAAAGCGTTGGCGGCTTCGTCAGTTAGGGTATCAGCACTGACAATCACGGCCACACGTCTCGCAAAACGGGGGCGCTGCTCGAGCCACGTGCTTAAGGGCTCTGTGTCACCTGAGCTGTCACGTGGCACAAGTTGCCCAATACTTATGATAGGACGGCGGCTTAAACGCCCGCTTTTTGTCGTTTGCTGCGGCCGCACTTCCCGGTAATCTGGGTGCTGACCTGCTAGAAACAACTGACAACTAGGGCAGGTTCCACACGGGCGGTCTGCTTGGGCTGCTGTGCAGTTGTAGCGAGCGGCCAGCCAGTAAGCTGTGCTGCGCTTACCTACGCCGGGTGGGCCGGTGAACAAAAGTGTGTGAGCCGCAAGCGTTGCAAGGAGTGCTTGCGCGTCTGCATGACCCACAATAGTTAACGTATTAGCAGGAGGAACAGTCATAATTTACGTGATGTCTACTGGACGAGTTAACGCCCGTACTCGAGCCGCTCCGCCAGCGCGCGTGGGTAGTTAGCGTGATCAACCAGCGCATGTACTGCAGCAATATCAAAGGCAACCCGAAACAGTTCAATATGGCGGCTTACATCATCAAAAATGGCGTAACTTGCCAGTGGGATGCCGTCGCGCGGTTGCCCTACTGAGCCCGGATTGAAAAAAACACTTGCCCCGTCTGGCAGAGGGTAGTGTGCGTAATCTCCCTTAAAGGGTACGCTGCGCCAGAACAGTGCGCCATCATTGTGAACATAGGCAGCGGGAATATGGCTGTGACCCACAAAGCATAAGGCTGTGCTCATAAGTGGGTAGTTGCGTTTGGCTTCAGTGGCGCTGATAAGATAGGCCCAAGGTTCACGCAAGGTACCGTGGGTGACTTCCCAACCGTCAAAAACAGCACGCTGCTCAAAGGATGCAAGCAGTTCGAGGGTATTACTACTTACGGCCTCGAGTTGGCGTTCTAGAATGGCCTGGACTGTGCCACTACCTTGGCTAGGGTCAAGCGGTTTACCCGCAGCTAAGTCGATGAGCATAGCGTCGTGGTTGCCCAAAATGCAGGTGCTAGGATTCAAGCTTTGCAAGGTCATAGCAGCGGCTTCGGGTTGCGGATAATAACCTACTAAATCCCCTAAAAAGACACAGTTATCCCAGCGCTGCTGGTTCGCGTGATCAATGACGGCCTCGAGGGCGATGTTATTCGCGTGAATATCACTCAAGATAAGGTGTCTCATCAACTAGCTGCCCACTTTATCATTTGTAACATTGGCTGTGACAGCTAACAGATTGCACAATTGTGTGATAGGGTTTTGTAACAACGTTGACAGCAAGCTGGTATGACAAGCTAAGCTAAACCAAGCAGTTATATCTGCAAGATGCAACTAGCGCTAGCGGTTAAAGAAACAGCCTTAAGTGGCAGGTGTCATCTATTAAATTAGGTGTCATCTAGATGAGTAAAGATGCTAGCTTTGGTTCAAGGCTTTTTGACAGAGATGCTAGTTTTGGCTCGAGGTTGTTTATCAAAGATGCTAGCTTTGGTTAAGCGCTTTCTGTGATTCATTCACATCCATATGTTGAGCGGGTGGTCTGGTGGTGAGCCTCAACTGAGGATGGGTAGAACGCAGCTATGAAGTTAGGCATGACAAACGTGCAGGGCAAACGCTGAGCGTGTTATGGACAAGCAATTGAAACAGTCACAATCAATTAGAATACGTGCCTACACTAGCGACGAACTAAGAGCTCTTGTAGTGGCTTCCGTAATGATTCTCACTGTGCGCCGTGGCTGGACTCGTAGCAGGGTTTTAGGGTGGGGCTTAGGTATCTGTACGCTGTTCATGGTTACCCTGCTGACATCGCAACTGACATCGCGGGCAGTGGCTCAGATTGTCGCGCCAGATTTTGGGCTCGAGTCAGATGTTCTTACCACCCTAGCTGACCAAGCTGACCTGCAAGCAGACGACATTCAGCAGCTTGTTATAAGTGCTAGTCACGATTTTCGGCAGTTGCTGAGTTTATATACAGGTATGACCGTCCAAGCGGGGTCGCTGACAACGCTAGGTTTGCAGACTAGTTTAAGCCCGGATACAACCGCCTTGGTTGCCGAGATGAGTGGTGGCAGTTATGGTGTAACGGCGCTGCTGGGCGTAGTGGACTCGTCACGGCCTCGGCTCGAGGTCAACTTGCGGGTGGCCGCCACAACTGCTACAACGACAACAGACGCTCAAAGTAGCTCGAGCTTACTGCGTGAAACCTTTCCCGTTATGGCCCGGCCTCGCCCTGTGTCAGCTCAACCTCCAGCGAGTGATGCTTTAAGTGAGCGCCCAGCTTACGGCGAAGCCGTGCGCGATTTAGCTGTTCAAGCTGCTCAGTTTGTGCGCACGCAAGCCCAACTTGACCCGGCCCTTGTAGTGATTCGCAGCGATCCCCCGGCAGATGTTTACATTCATGATCTATGGCTAGGTAGCGGGGATACCGTTAACCTCGAGCTAGCACCCGGCAGTTACGACATTGACGTACGCACGCCCGGGTTCTTGTCAGGTCGGCGGACAGTTGTGCTCGAGGCTGAGCAAACAAACTTTGTCCAGTTTGCCCTTATTCCAGCCGCGGGTGGCAGCGTTCAAGTGCGTAGTACACCCACTGCCGACATCTACCTAGCTGGCTTTGCCTACGGTGCAAGTCCGGTGACGATTCCTGCTGCGGCCGGTGAGCACGAGGTCTTTGTGTTTCGCCCCGGGTTTAGCCCACAAACTCATACAGTAAGTGTGAACAACTTTCGGGTCAGCCGTCTGGATGTCACCCTTACGCCCATTACGTACAACCTGCTGTACTGGCAAGCGCCGGCAGGCTTTGAGGTGCTCATTGATGGCGAGTTGCGGCCGGGCTATTTACCCAATCCAGAGCTTGGTTTTTACACTGTGGAGATGCGCCGCTCTGGGCGTAGCATTCGTTTTGAGGTGGCGTTTGAGCGCGAAGGTATCTTTGAGCTGGACTTGCTCAGCCGCAGTTTGACGGCACTCGAGCCCTAAGCTGTATCAGATTGCAAAGTTGAGCTATCTGGGCGGTGTGCGCATAATCATATAGAGATATGACCATGACTTGTATAAACGTCTATCTTTCATCTGCGTTTCGATAAGTTTGGGCTGATGCTTCCCTTGACAAGGCTATCCATGTTATTGACAAGTATAAGGGGCTTTGTTGCATGAAAGCTTAAAAAGAGTTGCGGGGTACATGCTAAGTTAAATGAGGGGTGAGCACATAAGAATGCAGGCTAATGAATAGAGGATGAGCCTCAGCTAATCTTGAAGGTGTGAAAAACGAGACTAACGAGGCTCAAGAGAGCTTAACACTAGAAATTGGAAGCGTTATGAAGTTGGTTGATGA
>JBCCOX010000499.1:0-4174 GCA_039025155.1 Deinococcota bacterium
AAAACAGCGTGCACGCACTGGTCAAACAACTCGCCGAGGACGGTATGGGCATCATCATGATTTCGGACGAAGTAAGTGAGGTTCTAAGTAACTGCCACCGCGTGCTAGTCATGGACCGTGGGCGCATTCTTGACGAAATTATCCCCGGTCCCAACGCCGAAGACGACCTACTGACGAGGTTTAACCTTGCCTAACTCCACCAACTCCCCGCGCGGTCTCACACGTTTATTTCGTTACAACCAAACTTATTTGCTGATTATTTTAGTCGTCCTAGTTGCCGTGGTGTCGCTCATTAACCCACGCTTTTTTAGCGGCCGCAATGCCATGCAAATTTTGCGTAGCGCCTCGTTCACAGGCATTTTGTCCATTGGGTTTTTGTTTGTACTCATCGCGGGTGGGTTGGATATTTCATTCACCGCCACGGCCACCGTAGCGCAGTACCTCATGGCGCTTTTACTTGCCAACAATCCAGAGATTCCAATTGTGATTGCCATCATCTTGCCGATGCTCATTGGCACGCTACTGGGAAGCATCAACGCGCTCCTCATTCACGGCCTTAACGCGCCGTCGATTATTATTGCCATTGCTAATTTAAATATTTACTACGGACTGTTACAGCTTTTTTCAGGTGGGCAATGGATTTATAGTTTTCCGCGCTGGTTTAACCGCCTTGGGCGCGGTTATCTGTTTAGATTTACCGACGCCAACGGTGCGCCTTACGGGATTGCTTACATTACGCTCATGTGGTTGGGGGTAGCGCTGGTCGGGTTTGTCATTTTGCACTACAGCAAGTTAGGGCGCAGGTTGTACGCGCTTGGGGGGAAGCTCGAGGCAGCTCGCCGGGCCGGCCTCAGCATTTTTAGGTTGAGGCTATTTGCCTATGGGTTTTTAGGATTTTGCGCGGGTGTTGCCGGCCTTGTGCAAGCCCTAGACACTCAAACGGTTGCTCCTAATGCGCTCGTTGGGCGTGAGTTTGATGTTGTGGCTGCCGTGGTGTTGGGTGGGGCCAACATTTTTGGTGGTACTGGCACCATCACCGGAACATTGTTAGGCGTGGCACTTATTACCGTGATTACCAACGCGCTCACTCTATTGCGCATACCTGCTTACTGGCATCAGGTGTTTATTGGTGCGGTGGTGCTGGCGAGCATCAGTATTACCTCACTGCGTGCCAAACTTGCTAAGCGCAACGAGAGGACAATTGATGTTCACTAAGTTGCAAACTCGCTACCAAACTTGGCAAGCGGCCAACAGTGATGTTGCCGCCCTCCCGTGGCTGCTCGGCGCAGTACTCCTGTTGATGACGGTGCTCACACGGGGGCGCTTTCTAGGCTCCTCCAACATCATCAACTTGCTGAGTCAAATGCCCGAACTGGGTTTACTCTCCCTCGCCATGATGGTTGCCATGATTACGGCAGGCATTGATTTATCCATCATCAGCGCTGCCAATTTGAGTGCTGTGGTGATGGCGCTGGTGCTTACCCAACTTGTACCAGAAGGAGCCAGTAGCACGACTGTGTGGGGTTTTGTTGTCCTCGCCATCATTACCGGCTTACTCACCTCAGCATTTTTGGGTGCAATCAACGGCTACTTGATTGGCTACGTTGAAGTGCCTGCAGTACTTGCCACGCTTGGCACCATGATTCTCTACGAAGGCGTGACACTGGCTATTACTCGAGGCTTTGTGATTTCCGGCCTACCAAGCCAGTTTTTGCTGTTGGGCAACGCACGCATTTTGGGGATTCCTATTCAAATGCTTATCTTCGCCGTCGTCGCTGTCGTCATTGGCTTGCTTTTGCAAAAACGCCCTTACGGTGTGTACTTGTATTTTGTTGGTTCTAACCCCACTGCCACGGCGTTTTCTGGCGTGAACGTGCGGCGCGTGCTCCTACGCACCTACATCACCTCAGGCTTGCTCTCTGGAATTGCAGCTATTGTGATGCTCGCTCGGTTTAATTCTGCCAACGCACGCCAAGGCTCATCACTCCTACTACTCACGGTGCTTATTTGTATGTTGGGTGGCACTGACCCTTACGGCGGTTTTGGGCGGGTGTCTGGTTTGGTATTAGCGCTGGTCATTTTGCAGATGGTCACCAGCGGGCTTAACTTGCTTGGCGTTAATTCATTTGCGGCCGTTGCGTTGTGGGGTGCTATGTTAGTTGGCGTGATTATTTACAAGTTTGTACAGCGGCGGCGCTGGGAGCGGCAGGGTAAGCAGCAATTAAGCTGAGGATTCATACACTAGCTTGGGTCACTATTTACCATGTAATGTATGCATTACACCGACTTATTCAACGACAAATCTGACCTGTACGCGAGGGCCCGCCCCACCTATCCAAAAGCGTTGTACACGTTTTTAGCCGACCAATGCACGCATCACAAACTCGCTTGGGACTGCGCCTGCGGCAACGGACAATCCGCTATCAACCTCGTCAAACACTTTAATCACGTCAACGCCACCGACGTAAGCGCCAACCAAATAGCCAATGCTTTCATGCATCCAAAAATCACATATTCCGTTTGCCCATCTGAACAAACACCCTTTCAATCACAGACATTTGATGCTGTCTGTGTTGCCCAAGCATTACATTGGATGAACTTTGACTGTTTTTGGCCAGAAGTTCAGCGCGTGCTCAAACCGGGTGGACTCTTTGCGACTTGGGGCTACACGTGGACGAAACTAACGCCGCAGATTGATGCCATCGTCCAAACGGCGTTACTTGATGTCATCAACCCCTACTGGGCAACGCAAAATAAACTTTTGTGGGATCATTACCAAGATATCTCTATACCCTTTGAACTGATAGACACACCTGAATTTACAATGACAACTGAGTGGACGCTTGCTGAGTTTGTAGCCTACCTTCACACGTGGTCATCAACACGCAGATGTATAGACGCCATCAACGATGATTTTTTTGATGCGCTATATCAGCAGCTTTTAGAGGTCTGGGGAGACGCAAAAAAACGCACATCTGTGACATTTGAATTTTGCTGTCTCGTTGGGATGAACAATATCAAGGTTAACGAGAAAATATCAGATCGATGAGTGCTTTCATGCCGACAAAAGGAGACGACATTGAATTACGGAACGCTTGGTTCTCTTAAAAACATAAGCAAATTATCTTTAGGTGGTGGGGGTATTGCAAATGTTTGGGGAGCTGTTGAACGTCAAGAAGCTATCGCAACAGTTCACCTCGCTTTAGAAGCTGGTATTAACCTATTTGATATGGCGCCTGGTTATGGTGACGGTGAAGCCGAAGATATTATTGCGGAGTCATTTTTAGGTAAGCCACCTCAACATGTGAGTGTCACCTCTAAATGCTGGTTGCAGAATACGCACATGACCTCAATAGCAACAACCCTCAGAGAGAGTTTGGAACGTAGCCTCGAGCGTATGAAACTAGCGCACGTCGACATCTTCTTTCTGCACAACCCTATTATTCCTGATGCGCAAGTAGGAAATTATGAGGGTGTAAGTTACAGCCATTTCAATTCCGAAGTTGTGCCAACACTTGAATCACTCGTTGCAGAGGGGCTTACTAAGCACTGGGGGATCACTGGTGTTGGTGTGCCTCAAGTTATTTTGCAAATTTTAGAAAGCCAGAAAGCACCCTCTGTCATTCAAGCACTTACAAATCCAACAAACTCAGCCGCGACCTTGAAAACGTTTGACGAGCCTACCCAAGCACGCAACATTATTCAATCTGCCAGTCAAAAAGGCATCGGCGTTATGGGCATTCGAGCTGTAGGTGCAGGAGCTTTTACAGACACACTAGATCGCACATTAAGTGATACTCATCCTGTCATGCAGGATTATAAAAGAGCACAGCCTTTTCGTAGTTTGGCTAAAGAATTGGGTGTTTCTGCTGCTTATCTTGCTCACCAATATGCGCTTTCCATGTCAGGCGTGTCTACAGTAGTGTTGGGAGCAAAAAATCGAATTGAGCTTCAAGAGTGTATCGAGGCAGAAAAAGCAGGACAATTAAGTGATGAGACCATTGACAAGATTGATAGTTTATGGTGATTGGAAAATGGTGTCCAAAACTTTCTTATACGAAATCCGCTTATATACCGAATAATGCCTAAAGGCATCATCTCGTCCAGCGCGGATTTCGTAGTGTATCTTACCTGCTCTGGCAGGGGTTGATCCCTTCGGGAATCAACCGGATTT
>JBCCOX010000500.1:0-4171 GCA_039025155.1 Deinococcota bacterium
AATGTCTCGAGATAGCCCAAAGCCTGTGGGTCTCAGCGAAGCAAGCAAGGTAAAAAAGATAGGAAAAATCATGATAATGCACAGCAGTACAAGAATCACGTGGAACCACATGCGCTCGTTGTGGGCAAACCATTGGCTCAAGCTGGATGTTGCGGCCTTTTGTTGCGGCGTACTTGCAGTGATGCCTAAACTGGCTGATTCAAGGTCAGATTTATCGCGCATAACGACCTAATTAAACGCATTCTGTGACTGCAAACCACGAATGTAGACAAGCGCTAGCGCAGCATTCACCAAAAACATGATCACTGCTAGCGCGCCGGCATAACCCCAGTTGTTGAACTCGAGGGCTTCTTTATACATTTGTAAACTGAGCACCTCGGTTGACCTCCCCGGGCCGCCCCCGGTAATGGACAAAAACATGCCAATGGCATTTACCGCTTGAATGCTCATAAACACCACCGTGACTTGTGTCGTAGGTCAAAGTAGTGGCCAGGTAACGCTGCGAAAACTTTGCCAGCGAGTCGCACCATCAATTGAGGCAGCTTCGCTGAGTTCACTGGGGATGGTTTGTAGTCCTGCTAGTAATAGGAGTGTGGCAAACGCCAGCGCCCGCCAGAACGTGGCTGCTACGACCACACCCATCGCCCCAGACCCACTTGCCAAAAACATAAAATCGCGCTCGCCTGTCGTCAAAAGCGGACCTAATGCATTTTGGATAACGCCAATATTGGGCAAAAACATCCAGCGCCACATGATGCCTGCGACAATTTCAGAAATCATCCAGGGTACAAAAATAAGCGTCATATAGATGCTGTTGCCGTTTAATTTGTTGTTAAAGAGCAGCGCTAGTAACAGCCCAATGACCATCACCAACACCAAGAACCACGCGCCAAAAACACCCGTTAGACGGATGCTATTCCAAAAACTGCGGCTTTCCCAAATAACGCTAAAGTTACGAAATCCGACAAACTCAAAGGTGCCACGGCGAAACCTGTGGGCGCTCAAGTAAAACGTGTAAAGCGTCGGGTAGAGGCTTACTGCGCTCACAAACAAAAGCGCAGGGGCAATCAAAATGTAGGGGTAGAGTTTTTGCCACGGAAATTTGGCTGGCGCTTTCACTGTAAACCTCCTCAATAGTGGGCAGGTGAAGTGTGTTTTAGGCTACACATTGAGCGTGATGTGAAACTGCGCCACATATCGTCGTAACGTGATGATGTGTGGCGCAGAAAGGTGCGTAATTGGGTCATTAGGGCTATCGAATTTAGTTGATAGCCTCGATTGATGATGGTGACAGACTTGAAATGATGTTTGGCAACTTAGAGCGAACTAATAGAGGTTTACCAGTAGCGGTTCAAAACCTCATCTTGAGCTTCTTCTAAACGGGCCATCACGTCCATGTCTGGGTCGAGGAGTAACTCTTGAAATGCAATTGCGAGTGCGTCAAGTGATTCCACATAGTAGGGACTTTGCTGCATATAGAGCCCTTGTGCGCCTAAAATTTCATCTACAGACTGATAAAACGCACTGTCAAATTCAGCAGCTTCGTAGGCGCTGGCTAGGGTAGGAATGCCAAACTGTGCAGCCGCCCAATCTGCTAAAAACTCCGCTTCAAAAAAGCCGTCAAGCCATTGTGCTGCAGCGCTTGTATTTTCAGCGCCCATGGGGACAACCCAACCCTCACTGACCATAAACACGTAGGAGCCGCCGCCAAAGTCTACGCCGCCAGTCATCATCACGTCGCCAGCATCAACTGAGGCTTGTAAGCCGGGCACAAAAATGGCTGACCAACTGCCCCCTCTAAAAGATGCGGCTGTGCCGTCTACCCAAGATGCTTCGGCATCTGAAAAATCGCCCGTGACGTTGACTGCAGGAAAATAGCCGTCCTCAAACAAGGTACGCCCAAACTCAACAACCTCAGCAACTTCGGAACTTGCCCAAACAGGTTGACCCTCAGCATCAAAAATAGCGCCACCGTTGGAGGCAATCATGGGCCACCACATAATTTCAATAGAGGCGTAGCTGCGCCCGGCGTATTGGGTGCTAAAGTAGCTATCGCCGCCACTTAAGCTGCCTGCAACCTCGAGCCACGCATCTTCTGTTTGCGGGTAGCCATCTGGAAACGCATCTGCTTGAAAGTAGGTCATGCCGCCGCGCACGTTATGAGCCACGCAGTAGCGGCTGCCTTCAACCACGCAGGCGAGGGCGTCACCATCACCAAGTTCGCCTACCCAAGCGGCATCTGCCAAAAGCTCATCCATTGGCATGAGCGCGCCTGCATCTAGCAGAGATGGAATGTGCTGTGACCCAGCTTCCACCATGTCGGGTACGTCCCCACCCGACTGAACGGCAATCGCAAGTTTGGTGGCAAGCTGATCCCAAGCCACTTGTTCATAGACAACGTCTACGCCGGTGGCTTCTTCAAAAGCCTCAATTTTAGCGTTGAGGGTGACGGCATTAGCGTCTTCGCTATCGGTGAGGTCATAACGTGACCAGATGATCAGACTGTCGTCCTGTGCGTGTAGTGGTGCGCTGATAAGAAGTAAAACAATGAGGGCAAACAACGTGCGCATAGATAAAACCTCCAAGATTAAGTAACGCATTTGGTGTATCAATTTGCGGCGGTTAAGGATTGCAGTTGAAATGGATAACTCATTGGCAGTATACGTTAATTTGTGACTCAACTGAAGCAATCAGCTATTAAAAAGACGTTTCAAATGTTAAACCTACTCAAAATGGCTAAAAAGCTGGCCTTATAATGCTGAATCGTTCTAATAAATATTATGGAGGTAGAGGGTTTAGGTACTTACAAGGCGGGCAAAATCGCATACTTTTTCGCGCATCATGATATGTTATACCGTACCTCGAAACGTTTCGACAAGTCTATTTAAGCAATTTTTAGAGGCTCGGGTAACCTATTAAAGAGTAAGCTAGCTCATGATTGGTAGATCATCACTGATTGATGAGATGAATATTCAACATTATCTTATGTGATGTAAGTAGGCATCGGTAATGTAAATGTAAAGGGGCTAGCTGATCACAAAGAAGTCCAACTGACAAACATTTGTCATGCTCTACAGTGCCAAGTGCCTTCATGAAGGGTAGTGTGTGAACCTGAACGCGAGGGGTGCGTCTGCGTTGAACAGGGGCTCGAGCCCCTTCATTAACATTGCTACTGTACTCGTGACTGCCTTCATCTAACTTGGCCTATGCGTTAGCTAAACGCCCCATAAACTTCAGATGATGCTAAGTTAAATGCGCGCTGATGGTTTGAGGGTAAGCAAACACGTTGGCGTTGGTAACACCATTTCCAAACTTAGAAAAGAGACCTTATGCTACCTTTATTGACCTTATGTAGGTCTGCCTCGAGCAAGGCCCTACTTCTACTTACCTGCTTTGTGCTTTTAACTGCCTGTAGTGATGCACCTAATCCTACTGACCCTAACCCCACACCGGTGGTGATTCGTACCAGCACAACCGATCTAGGGTTAATTGACCCAACCGAACAACGCGCCATGACGGGTGAGACAGTTAGTTTCCAAGTACTACCTAACAAAGGGCATCATACGGTGTCGGTGACAGGGTGTGATGGCGAGTTAGACGGCATCACCTTCACTGTAACCGTTACGGAAGCATGTACGCTTACGCCTCGGTTTCGTGAGACCGTCCGTGAAGATGTGGCTGATTTATTCGTGGAACAGACCATCACAGAAGGTGACTACACGCTCACATATCATCTGTACACTCCAGAGCTAGAAGCAAATAAACAATATCCGCTTATTTTAGCGATTCACGGCACGGTGGAAGGTGCTTCTGCAGCTCAGGGTGTTGAGAATCCCCATCTTGTAGACGATCTTGGTGAGGATATAGGACGCCCCGTGGCAACAGGTTGGGTACAACCTCATATTCGTGATGCCTATCCTGCGTATGTGCTCGCACCGCTTGTCCCGACGACCTTTGCTCCTGACGAACCGTGGGCAGATGCTTTTTTGATGCGTCTTTTTGACCGCATCATTCAAACCTTAATTGAGGTGGGGCAAGTTGACCCAGATCGTATCTACGTCACAGGGCATTCAATTGGTGCGTCACAAACATGGTTTGCACCTGCGATTGTAGGTGGTAGATTTGCCGCGTTACTCCCTACGTCTGGCGTGTGGATAGACCCAGAAAACGG
>JBCCOX010000501.1:0-4171 GCA_039025155.1 Deinococcota bacterium
ATGTATGCTGCTGACCGCAACGTTATTGTGACGCTTGGTCAAGCCAATGATTTTGCGATGAAGCTCAACGGTGATGCATCCCAACCAGCAGTCGGCGTCATCATTGACTGCTTTCATGTCTGGTGGGATCCGGCAGTTTATGACGAGATTAAACGCGCGCGCGGCCACATCTTTGGATTTCACGTCTGTGACTGGATTACGCCCTTGCCAGATGTTCTCAAAGCACGCGGCATGATGGGGGAGGGGCACATTGAGATTCGGCGCTTACGAGAAGCTGTGGAAGCTGCCGGTTACACGGGTCCCATTGAGTGCGAAATTTTTAATCAAGAGATTTGGGATATGCCGGGGTGGGAAACGGTTGAGCTTATGAAAGACCGTTATCTCACTGTTTGTTAATTGGAGAATGAGTTGTGGATAAATGGCAGCATTTATTTATAACGGGTGAATACGCATCACCTGAAAAAATTCTTTCGGGTTTGACGCTCGAGCAAGTCACCTATGTACCTTCAGATATGTCCCACTCTATCTATGAAGAACTGTGGCACCTAGTAGCATGGCAGCACATTGTCGTTTTTAGAGATGAGTCACCTTACAAAGTGTGGGAAGGGGGAGACCTCTATCCCACCCAACAAGCAACTTCTGAAAAAGATTGGCATGATTTGGTTGACAGGTTTAATGGAGGGCTTAGGGAAGTTTTTGTGTGGACAAGTTCAGATGAAAACCTAAACCTCGAGATCGACTCTGGCATTACTATGGCAGATGAGCTTGTAAGTCTGGCAGTTCATAATGCATATCACTTGGGCAAGATTGTGGCCATTCGGCAGCTACTTGGTGTTTGGCCAAGTGTATGAGGCGGGTTTAAAAACATCGCAGGAGCAGCACTTAGCTTGTGGGATTTTTGCCAAATTAAGTATGATTGTTGTTTAGTAAAATAAAGAACAATCATATACTCACCTCTCCCCCTAGTTAATTTTGGGTCATAACACATACTGATTTAATCGTTGCCTTGCAATGCCCGGCTCAGTGCCTCGTGTAAATCATGATCTTTAAAAGGTTTGGTTAGGTAAGCTACGGGTTGGGTTGTTTGGGCGCGCTCGAGCGTCGCCGGGCGGCTATCTGCTGTAATGTATATCACCGGAATATTGCGCGTTTGTTGGATGCGCTTCACAGCTTCAATGCCATCTACTAAACCTCTCAAGTTGATGTCCATAATTAGTACGTCTGGATTAAGCTGCTTGAGGTTTTCAACAAGCATCCTACCGCGTTGCACAATTACAACCTCTAAGGGTTGGGGGTATTTGAGCAAAGATTCTCTAATACTTGCAGCTATTAAATACTCATCTTCTGCAATTAAAACTTGTGGTTCATTTTGTGAATTAATTCTTGTGTCTAACTCAGCAGGTGCGGCGTTATGACTTGCAGCATGAGTGCCATCATCAGTGCCATTCATTAAATTGGTTAAGGTTGCCATGTCATCTTCATTCATGATGATGCTTTCATCATAGTACAAACTAAGTGTTTGCGCGTTGTCTCCATAGCTGTAATGCTATTTAGGAGGCGTGATAAACTGAGCCCGCGCTAGCTGAGCTAACCGTCACTGTTTAGTATCAGTAAATGAGGGTGTTTTCATAGGGGGGCTCAACATCCCAATGCCGATGCATCAAGACCAGCACCTCAAGACCAATACTCAGCTATTCACACAGATGCATCAACACAACGCCGTCATCTTAAGCTTGGTAAAAGCTAGCCAGATATGGCTGTCATCTTTATTATTTTTGTAAAGGTAGTTAACTTTTCCATGACCACAAAACAAATTGTTCAAGCTGAACCCACAAGCGCTGGCTTAGGGGCGTTTAGCGGCGTCTTTACACCCTCCATCTTAACCATCTTGGGTGTCATTATGTACCTGCGTTTTGGGTGGGTGGTGGGCAACGTTGGCATTGTTCGGACACTGCTCATTGTCACCATGGCAAATAGCATCACCTTTTTAACAGCCCTGTCAATTTCGTCAATTGCAACTAACAAGCGAGTGCAAGGTGGCGGCGCGTATTACATGATTAGTAGATCATTGGGAATTGAAACAGGCGGGGCGCTGGGCATTCCGCTGTTTATTGCTTTGGCCCTATCTGTAGCGCTTTACACCATCGGTTTTGCTGAGAGTGTGGTGGGAGTCTTCCCTAGCCTTGACCCACGTACAGTTGGGCTTGTGTGTGTTGTCGGTGTGGCGGTTGTTGCACTGGTCTCTGCCCAAGCAGCAATTCGCGTGCAGTACGTGATTATGGCGGTCATTGTTGTGTCGTTGGTGTCGCTTATGCTTGGCTCGAGCCTGCAACCAGAAGCGACTGGCATCACTCCCAGAGAGCTTTTACAAGGTGCTTCAGAGACTCGCTCAGCTCCATTCTGGACAGTGTTTGCGGTATTTTTCCCAGCGGTGACTGGCATTATGGCGGGCGTTAACATGTCAGGTGACCTGCGCGACCCCAACCGTGCGATTCCTATAGGTACGTTGGCGGCTGTTGGTGTAGGCTACATCGTTTATATGGTGTTACCCGTTGTGCTGGCGCTACGGGCTGACCCAGCAACCTTAATCAGCGACCCCTTGGTCATGCGCAGAATTGCCTTGTGGGGAAATGCCATTATCTTGGGTGTTTGGGGAGCAACTTTGTCCAGTGCGGTTGGGAGCATCTTGGGTGCGCCACGGGTACTGCAAGCATTGGCTCGAGACGGCGTGTTACCGGCCTTTCTCAGGTGGCTTGGTCGTGGGAATGGTCCTGATGACGAGCCCCGCTTAGGAACCATCATCACCTTTGGAATTGCCTTTGCAGCAGTTTACTTTGGCAACCTCAACTTAATTGCACCTGTATTGACCATGTTTTTTTTGACGACCTATGGTGTACTTAATATTGCATCCGGTTTAGAAACACTGCTCCAAAGTCCGTCGTTTCGACCTAGTTTTCGGGTGCATTGGGCATGGTCATTTTTAGGGGCGCTGGGCTGTGTTGCGGTGATGCTACTCATCAACGCCGTAGCAACGGTGGTGGCGGTGGTGTTTATGGTGACCATTTCGCTGTGGTTGCGGCGGCGGCGCTTGCAAACAAGTTGGAGCGATCTGCGCCAAGGGCTGTGGTTAGCGCTTACCCGTCTTAGCTTACGCCACTTGCGTGATGAACCTGATGTTAAAAATTGGCGGCCTCATATTTTAGTTTTATCTGGTGCGCCAACGCAGCGTTGGTATCTTATTGATTTTGCAAACGCTGTGAGCCACCAACAAGCGCTGTTAAGCGTTGTGACTGTTGTCACCGATAAATCGCTCACCCCACAGCGCCTCGAGTCACTCGAGCAGACCAACAATGATTACCTTCAAAAGCGCGGGGTAGATGCCTTTTCACGAGTGTTTAAAGCAGAAGACCCGTTTATTGGTACCGAACGCTTTGTAGCTGCTTACGGCTTGGGGCCGCTAGTACCTAACACAGTTGTACTTGGTGATAGCGAACAAACCGAGTTACGCGCTAATTACAGCCAAATGCTGGTCAATTTGCACGCACTTGGGCGTAATATCGTCATCATTAAAGACAACAGCGAGCAAAGTTTTGGCTTTAGAAGGCGTATTGATGTGTGGTGGGGCGGTCTAAAAGGGAACGGCGGGCTTATGCTTACCCTTGCCTACTTGCTCACCACCAGCCCAGCTTGGGAAGATGCCACTATTCATGTAAATGTTGTGGTTGCAGATGAAAGTGCTGCCGCAAGTACCCACGACAACCTCGAGCGTGTAATTGCAAGTTCACGTATTGGGGCCACAACCCATGTGATTGTAGCTCACGGGCAACCTTTTGCAGATATTCTGAAGGCGCACTCTCAAGCTAGCGACCTGATCTTGTTAGGCATGCGCGCACCCAAAAACGCTGATGACGCCAAACAAACTGCTGAACGCTACGAAGACTATGCAAGCTACTATGAACGCTTACGTCGTTATGCTGACGGATTACCTACCACGGCTTTTGTCCTTGCTGCTGAAGATATTGATTTTGGCGATATTTTGGCTTAGTTTTTGACCGCTGCGGCCTATTTTTAACGACAATTTGTGCTACTATGAAAGTTCAAACAACAAGACGTGTAGTAAGTTTAGGTATCAATCAGTTGATGTCTAACAGCGGATGGGAAACTATGTGAC
>JBCCOX010000502.1:0-4143 GCA_039025155.1 Deinococcota bacterium
CTGCGTCACCCGCCACGCGCCCAGAGTATTGGTTTTGAAGGTTGACAGGACGTTGTCCAGATCAACGCTTAAAACATGTTGATTGGTGTCGTAGTTAACGCCTGCGTTATTGATGAGTATGTCTAGCTTGCCGTAGGTATCTGCCACCCAGCTAGCTGCTTCTGCTACACTCGCTGGGTCATCAATATCCAGTTGAATAACTGGGATAGGTCTACCGTCAAGTTGCTCACTGAGCTGAATGGCAGCCGCCTCACCTCGAACGGCGTCCCTCGAGCCCAAAATGGCTACGATTCCCAGTTCACTAAGTTGTTTGACGACCTCGAGCCCAATGCCTCGGTTGCCCCCGGTGACGAGTGCAATTGTATCCACGCTGTGTCTCCTCATATGCATCTTTTTTAGTCAAAAACATCGTACCGCATTAGCAACGCTATCGGTAACATATCTTTACAAGCTTCATGACTATTAAAACATGTTTGTTAGCTAGCTGAGGCTTGCTCGAGCCGCAGCTTGAGTCCGTTAGCAAGTTTGTCCATAGCCCTCGCCTGTGCATCTGAAAAGGGCATGTCTTTTAAGCGTGCTGTGAGCTGCCAATAGCGCTCAATAAGGTCATCTTGCGTTGTGTCCAGGTAGTCACAGACCCAGCTTGCAAAGACGCCATCAACAGCTTGGTTCAAGACCTCAGCAAAAGCGTTAAGCCAGCTTGTCACGATGTCTTGAAAGGGCTCGCTGCCAATGGTTAAGGTTGAATGTGAGATGACGCTTTCCAAAATATCAGCCAGCGATGTGTGCCATGCTGCCAGCTTATCTGCAGGGACGGTCTTAAAAGGTGCTTGTTGTAGCCGCAAAACCTCTTGAAAACGCGCGTTGGTGACGATGTTAGCAAGCTCGAGCCAAACCTCAAGCTGCGCGGCGTCCAGCGTTTCCGGCAAGTCCAGCACGGCTGCATCCCAAACTTGCTGGCTTTGTGGGGTGGTCGGCTGCCAGTTGAGCTGATGGGCTAAAAACTGCTGCTGCTCGAGCGCGTCCAACTTGGCAAGCACACTTAGATGCTGTAAACGTTCTAGCAAGGCATCATCTGACCCATCGTCTGAGGTATTGCTAGCAAGCACAGCCTCGAGCAAGGTCTGCTGCCGAGTAAGCACACGCGCTTGTTCTGCTAGCGTAGCCACCTGTAATTGCAACACGTCTGCCACAGACGTGCGCCGCTCGAGCAAATCCCCAATCACCTTCAACTCAACCCCCACGCTGCGCAACGTACGAATGAGCGCCAGCCGCGTGCAGTCATATTCCGAGTAACGCCGGTAGCCTGCGGCAGTCACCTCACTTGGCGTTAATAGGCCCAGTTTGTCGTAGTGGCGCAGGGTTTGCACGCTTACCTCTGCACGCTTGGCAACTTCACCGATGGCATAGGTACTCGATGTTGAGGTTAATGCTGGCATCTTCACAGCATAGCCCTGCAGGACTTGACTCTACAACCGTTGTAGGCTTTAGGCTGGGGTTGTGATGCTAAGAGATACATCATTTGGAGGTTTACGATGACGGCCACAACAACTTCAGAAATAAGCATCTTACACACCATTGACACGCTGAGCGCGCAACGTAAGGCGCTCGAGGCGGTCTCACTTAGCATGTTTGAAGATCAGGTGATGAACCCGCTCGAGCCCTTTTGGCAGCCTTTTGCAAGTCGTTTACCCGTAGCAGATGGACAAGATGCACCCTCGCCCGCACTCAATGCCGCCCGCATGATGGGCATTTACTCACCGCTCGATGATTGTGATATTGGCCTCGAGGCACTGGATGCATTTGCTAAGGCGGATGTATGGGCGCGTTCTGTCAATGCTGGCAACGAAGCACTGCGGCGGCTCGAGCCTCACAGCCACGGCCTCACCTTAAATCAAGTGACGCTCACACTTGCACTCGGCAACCTCACCATGCTCAACATGGATTACGGCGCTTACACAGGTATGCAAACCCCAACTGAGCAGGGGCATGTTGCGCTGGTCATGGGTTACCCCAACCCCATTGGCACACCGCGCTTAGCTGTGGCGGCTGCCCACGAACTGCATCATATTGTCCGTTTTGCGTTTGAGCCGTTTATGCCGGGCCTCACCCTAGGTAAATACCTCGTTGCAGAAGGCTTAGCTGAGGCATTTGCGTTAGAGGTTGTCGGCAACCCGCAACTTGTGGGACCCTACTGCACAGCGCTTTCTGCTGAACAACTGATTAACCTCAAACCTCGTTTTGCGGAGGCTATTAACGAAGCAGATTTTAACGTGGTACGTGGTTATATTTTTGGCGACTGGGCAGCCGAGCAGTTCCACTATCCTAAGCAGAATGTGCCTGACTTTGCTGGCTACAGCATTGGCTTTGCGCTTGTGCAAGCGTATCTAGCGCGTACAGGGCAAACGACAAGCCAAGCAAGCTATGTTCCGTGGCAAGAGATTGTGGCAACATCTGGCTATTTTGATTAAATTGATGCCCTCAATCTTAGGTGCGTGTCATCTTAACCGATGACACGTTTGTGTTTCTCCACGTTGACTACCTCAATGACTCCTGCCATAACTCACGTTGAGCTAGAACTTTGACAAAGTATTGAACGAATTTTAGGTCTATGAACCTACTTAGCTTATGTTTTAAACATTATCCTCAGAGTTTCTGAGGAAAGCCTCAACAAACCGTGACCCCCAACCGCGACATGGCTAACAGCTTAACGGGTGGACGTCTGCCATACTAAAAGCAGATTGTGTACCGGTTCCGAATTAAACACTACATAAAGCCCTGTGGGCTTTATTGCGTTTTCATCGGAACCGGTAGCTGTTTCTACACGTTCTACGTGGGTTAATTCCTCAAGGAATTAACCGGAAAAGGTTTTATGACGATTATCATCTTTTTGCTTATCCTCACGAGCGCCGTGGTCATCCATGAACTGGCGCACTTTTTTAACGCCAAAAGTGTCGGCGTGCCTGTGCGTGCGTTTAGCGTTGGCATGGGTCCGGTTCTCCTTCGCAAGCAGTGGCGCGGAACCGAGTGGCGCTTGTCGCTGCTGCCCTTAGGTGGTTACGTTGACCTGCCCGGCATGGCTGCCGAAGTGGATGAAGACGGTAACTTGTCCCATCCGCAAGAGGGGCTTGCCACTAAAACCCTGTGGCAAAAGCTCTGGGTTTTGGTGGGGGGAGTCATTGCCAATTACATTATGGCGGTACTCCTGCTTGCTGTTGTCACCACGGCTGACCCCAGTTTTCGCAACCTTACCACTGGGCAAGTTCCCAGCGAATCAGGCACCATTTTTAGCGATGTTGTCGCGGGTAGTGCTGCTGTAGAGTTGGGCATTGAACCGGGTGATGTCGTGCTAGACATTAACGGCACGCCTAACCCTGACCGTTCTCAAGTACAACAAGCGATTCGTAACGATGCCTTTTTGAACCTCACACTAGACCGAGCAGGTGAGGTTGTCAGCATCAGCTCGGACTGGCCGCTAGAAAATGCTGAAACGCCCATACTAGGTGTAAGTCTAGATGCCATTAATTTTGAGCCCTTGGCAAGGGTGAATTTTGGGCAAGCGCTGGCCGAGTCAGTTGGTTTTACAGCGCGTATTGTGCCAGATACGGTGGGCGGGTTTGCTCGAGCATTTGGTAGCACCCTCACCGGAAGGCGTAGTGCAGATGTCGTTGGCCCCGTGGGCATTGTTGGTGTCGTTGGAGAAGCTTCCCAAGCGGGCATCGTACCTGTATTGCTTGTGGCTGCGCTCATCAACTTTTCGCTAGCTATTTTTAATTTGCTCCCCATTCCCGGACTAGACGGCGGGCGGATGCTGCTGGCAACCTTGGTAGCCATTCGCGGTAAGCCGTTTAAGCCTGGTCAAGAAGAGATGATTCACTTTATTGGCATTGCAGTGCTTATTGTGTTTATTGTGCTGGTGACCTTTGGTGAGGTTGGCGAGCTCATTACCGGCGGCTAGTCCGTGTCTGCTGAGTTATCTGTTGCAGTCGTTATTCCAGCTTTTAATGAGGCGTCTACAGTAACATCGGTCATTGCAGTAGCGCAGGCGAGTGGGCTGGGCTCGGTGGTTGTGATTGATGACGGCTCGAGCGACCCCACAGCACACGTTTCCCAAGACGCTGGCGCAACCGTTCACAGCCTCCC
>JBCCOX010000503.1:0-4135 GCA_039025155.1 Deinococcota bacterium
ATACCACCGGGGAAGGGGCGCAAAAAGGGTCCCCGAATAATCGACTGGGCTACGCCTTCGCGGTCAATGGCATGGGTAAGCGCACGGCGGAAACGCAAGTCACGGAACAAGCCGCGCATAGCTTCGTCTCGTTCGGTTTCAACACCTAAATTAGCTGAGAGGTTTAACTCCAACGAGAAAAAGAGCGTTTCTGGGCCCCACTCAATGTAGAAGTGCGCGTCTTCTTCCTGCAAGCGGCGGGTAGCTTCCACATAGCTGCTGGGGTTTTCCAGGTTGGTGTGGTCAATAGAACCAGCTAGAGTACCAAGGGTACGTCCTAAACCAGAATCACCTTTTTCAAAGGTCACTTCGTCAATGTAAGGGAGTTGGTTACCAGCTTCGTCCACTTTCCAGTAGTAGGGATTGCGGCGCATGACTAAGAATTCATCAACTTGATATTCCACAGGGACCCAGGGGCCCATGGTGACAGCAGGTAGCATGTCAGATGGTTGTGAGTTGGTGAAACTGATGTAATCGTTGTCTGGGTTGTAGCGTGGGTGAAGTTGCTTGCCAATATGGGCTGGCGCAACGGTAAAGTCCAGCATGTCCATGTTGAACAGCATGTAGTTGGCAAAGGGTTCGGGGAAAGTCCACTTGACGGTGTACTCGTCAACGGCCTCGAGCGTCACCGGCTCCCCATTAATGGAGAACTTGGTCTGATCACTCCAAAAGGTTACGTTTTCATCTAAAATGCAGTCTTCCCAGGTAAACATCACATCTTCGGAGTCAAAGGGATCACCGTCTGACCACTTGGCACCTTCAATAAGGTTCATGGTTAGCTCGAGCCCGTCCTCACTCCACTCCCAACCTGTCGCTAAATTGGGCCACGGCTCCACCCGGTCACTGCGCAAAAACACAGGGCCCGACTTGACAAGTTGCTCACCATAAATGGCGTTAATGCCAAACCAGCCCTGAGTAAGGTTCGAGCACAAGTTCCAGCCTTCGGTAGGAACGGCTGAAAACCCACGCCACACACCGCCATACTCACCAATACCGTTGCTCATGCCACCTTCTAGATAAACATATGGCACATCTGGCAAGCGTTCTTCAACGGGAGGCAACGTGCCATTCTCGACTAGCACGTCCATCCACTCGGGTTGGTTGTAGCTGTCCAAGGCACGAAAGTCAACAAGTTCTTCAATCGCAAATTGACGCACCATAGTGTCACCTAAGGCAATGCCTTCAGGATATTCTTGGGCAACCGAGACCTCATTAAGATCAACCTGCGCTATAGCCGTGCTTATGAGTAGAGCCGCGACTATCCCTAGGGATATGAGCAAACTCTCGTAGCTAAACCAACGCTTCAATACCTTCATACCGATAACCTCCTGACAATTTTCCACGCGCGCCACCCAAGGTGAGCGATTCGTGACGATAATGATTACAGTGACGTACTCGAGATGTAACCATGTAGGGTGCTAAACGGCTATCACCACAACTTTACGTGTAGCCACCTTAGTGATACCGATGGGCGAAATGTGCTCGTTACGACTTATTACTTCTAACGAAGTTTGTTGTGCTATTCAGTTGTATGAACATCAATATGTGAACGCTAACATCATATATGAAACATACGTTTGATGTCAATTCATGAATGTGTGATGCTTTGTTAAGGGTTACGCAGAGGACAGATATATCTTTTAGCGTGTATCTTCCAATACCTCAGCAAGGTCTATAATTACACCCATCGAAAACTTTTAATATAGCGACATTCGTAAACATTGAACTATAAACTGAGTTGGTTGATTGGTACTCGCGCTACTCAGTAAGTATGAAGCTAGTTCTATACTTATAGCTAACGCTATATATTAATAACATAAGTTTTATTAGCACACAACTTTTCTATGCGATGCCTTCAACACCATCTCCACAAAAGTTTGCCCGACCATAACTAAGCTCATACGGTCTAAGCTGACATGGTTTCAATGCCATTGCAAAACATCGCTAAAACGAGCAGGGAATTGATAGTGTTTGAATATTTATTGCTAGCTAATACCCTCGGCTTGTATCTGCTATCTGTTCACCATCACCAAGGGAGTCAAGAAATTCGCTGCTGGTCATGGGTTTGGAAAACATAGGGTAGTCTTTGTCAATCGCGTTTTGATGTTCGTCATCACTGGTTGCAGCCACGCAGTCGGTGAGGGTAATAACGTTGTAACCACGTTCGTAGGCAGTACGCATGGTGGACTCTACGCAACAATTGGTCAAAAACCCGCCTAGGGCAATAGTGTCAATGCCTTTACTGCGCAGGATAAAGTCCAAATTAGTACTCGCAAACGCATCTAGCCCGCGTTTGCCTTCGACGACAATGTCTTCGTCTGCAGGTTTCATGTCATCGCAAAAGTCTGCCCCCCACGACCCTTTGATAAACGCATTGTTATCCACCACGCCTTTAAGGATGCCGTAGGGGTGTTTGTTAATTTCGTTGTAGCCTTCGGTAAAACTAATCGGCGAATGCACAATAGTTGCACCTTGCGCACGTGCTTGATCTGCAGCTAGCACGCTATTACCAAGCATCTTGGTGTTATCCATCACATCTTTAACAGCACCGTGCAGTGCGCCGCCTTCACTAGTGAAGTCGTTTTGGTATTCAATAAAGACCACGGCTGTACGCTGGGGATCCATTGCCATAATTACCGCCTCCTCTAAGTTGTATAAGTTGACATATTCATTATAGCAGCAACTGAGGTAGGTAGCTCGGGAAGCTCGAGACCAACGGTTCAACCTTATTGATAAGTCACATTGTTCAGACGGTATTGTGATTCAGACAGTATCGTAAAAGTTGCCAAATCCGAGATCAACATAATCTGTTCGTCAAACGTGTCCTATCACGCCTCCAAACCCGTAAACTACGCTATGGGCAAACAATACGATCACCTCAGTAAGACATTGCAAACATTCGTTGATAAGCAGCATATGTTTTTTGTCGCCACCGCCGGCGCAGACGGTCGCGTCAACGTTTCCCCCAAAGGCATGGACAGCTTGCGCATTTTAAACCCTAACCGGGCAGTCTGGCTTAGCGTCACCGGCAGCGGCAACGAAACCGCCGCCCACGTAGCTGAAAACGGCCGTATGACCGTCATGTTTTGTGCGTTTGAAGGTCGTCCTATGATTTTGCGCTTGTACGGTAGCGCAAGGGTCATTCACCCTCGAGACGACGACTGGACAGAGCTGCTGAGCTTATTCCCAGAAATTCCGGGCACGCGGCAAATTTTTGACTTAAACTTCGACCTCGTCCAAACCTCCTGCGGGATGGCTGTACCTCTTTATGACTTTCAAGGTCAACGTGACGACCTCATCCAATGGGCAGACCGCAAAGGTGACGAGGGTCTTAAAGCCTACTGGACAGAAAAAAATCAGCTCAGCCTCGACCAAAACCCCACCTATTTGCTAACCGACTCAGCCGTACCTGTTAGTAAATAACCTGTTCATCAAGCGTACATCTAGGTTGAAAAGCATCCTGGGGTGTACCCTTCACAACCACCTGAACGTGTGAACTTGCTAGCATAGTTTATGGACGCACACCAACATCAGCTAATGCACGTCATTGACCTGACCAAAATACGGTTAGAAGCGCGCCTGTGATGCAACTTAGCAACCCTTGGGTATTGCTGTTATTGCCGCTTGTACTGCTACTTCCCAAAGCCACGCGCTGGCGCTGGCGGGCGGTGGCACTGGCATTATTTATTGTGGCGCTGGCTGGACCCACGCGGTTAAGCCCAAGTGGGGCGGTGGCGGTGCTTGTTGATGTGTCTGAAAGCGTGGGTGACACGGCATTAGCTGCGTTATCCCAATTTGACTTTGACGGCCTCGGCCGGCCGCCTGAAGTGTTTCAGTTTGCGGGGGATACAGCACGGGCGGAGGATGTTGCCGAAAGCGGTAGCGTAAATGCGCTGTTACCGGAGCGCACAGATTTGGCTCGAGCGCTGCAAGTGGCGGCAGCAAGTGGCACGGCTCGAGTCCTCGTTATCAGCGATGGTGTCCAGTCTGCTGGTAACGCACTTTTAGCAGTTCCCCCCGTTGCAGTTGATGCCTATCCCGTGCCGAGCCGCAGCAACGTGCGCTTAGCGTCGCTACTAGCACCCGAACAAGCCAG
>JBCCOX010000504.1:0-4125 GCA_039025155.1 Deinococcota bacterium
ATGGTGCCTTCGTTGTAAATTGCGCCACCTCTGGTTGAAACGTTGTCCAAAAATTTGTTGTTGCTTTTGGCAGGTGTTCTATCACGGTAGATGTTGATGAACCCGTAGTTGCGAATCGCGCCTCCAAAGCTACCACTGCGGTTAACGTTTTTCACAAAATTCACCGCTTGCAAATTGGTGATGCCGTAGTTGATGAGGGCTGTGCGCGTACCGCCTTGCAGGGTAATACCCGACATAACTAGGTCACCGTTGACAACTTCGATCATGGAATCTGCAAAGCCGCTCGCAGGTTTTAAGGTAACCCTGTCAAATTCACTGGTGAGTCGGTTCTGGCGGGCTGTAATATTCACCAAGGTATTTACCGTTAAGGGTTCACTAAGCTCAAATTCGCTGACACCTCGAGCAAATGTGACAACATCTGCGTAACTAGCATTGTTCACGTAGTTGGCAAGATCAGCACCCGTGCGTGCATAGTTAGGGGTGTTCCACTGAACTTGTTGGCTGCTCACAGGTGGGTTGGGGTTGACGATGTAATGGTTGGCGACATCCCCAAACGCACGTATATTGAGGCTGTCAAGCTCACCTGAAAGGTCTAATTCAACGCTTACATCTGTTGCGTCATCCGCGAGTAAGACTTCATTCGCCCACGTGCTGGGGTCAATCTGAATACTCTGACGGGTGAGTTGACCGTTAGTGTCCACCGCCTCGAGTTCTAAGCTGAGGCTGTTAAGCGCAAAGCCCGGCATCGCATTCGTGAACGTGCCTAAAAACTGCACGCGGCCCGCTGTTTGAACAAGTTGTACATCACTCACAGCAAGTTCTAAACCTGAGCGGAGTTGTCGTTCATCAGCACCTTGGGTGACGGCTGACCCTTGAAAATCTGTGCCGGCATCTGTAGTTGTGGTGACTGTACCTGCACCGTTCACCCGAAACATAAAGTCTGCTGAGGCTGAGCTTGTAGTTGAGCTGGCAACTAAGCGAGCTACATCATTTGTGCCACTGTCAAACAATGTTGCTGTGGGGTTGCTCGAGCTTCCCATAATACGAATGTCTGGCAACAAGGTGAAGATACCTGCGTTTATATCTACTTGGCTGACCACGCGCTCATAAGACCCTATCAACACGATGGTTTTATCGCCTGTGGCAGCCATGTAACGCGCACGTGCGCTGCTGTAGCCTGTGTCTTGAAGGTTACCGTTAAGCACAACCTCGTTCACACCTTGGGTGGTGCGCCGCTGGCTATCTTCCACAGCCACAAAGTGAAAGCTAAAGCTACTTACGTCACTACCGTCTGGCACAATAAACCCTAGGTGGACTGTGGCAACGTCACCATCTGCTAGCGCGCCATCACCTAAATAAAATCCGTAAGGGAGCAAGGTTGCAACTGGTACGGTTACTGCGTCGTCTACACTGCGGTAAAGGTCATCACTTAAATCTGTTTCAGCGTAGGCCACAAAGTTGGCACCACTAGCAGCTTGAGCAGGTTTAATGCTGGCAAGTACGTCAGGATCATTCACAGGTGCGCCCAAACTGCTACGTACGTTGCTAAACGGTGACAGGGTGCTGTCTGCTCCAACGGCTACTGCCAGCAGTACCACGTTGTTGAGGGGTCTGCCCGTGCGGTTGCGTAACTCAGCTTGTACGCTCATGAGTTGCCCGTCGCCCAAAGGGGTGCTTACGGGGCTGAGCGTCGTGGGGGACACACTCACCACTTCAAGATCACCCGCCATGAAACTTGCTAGCGAGGCACTACTGATGCCATCTGCTTGTACGTCCAAACTCCCTGTTGCCAGCACCTGCAACTCATCTGTTGATGTGGGCGGTTGCTCCACGCCACTACGGGGTTGACCACAGGCAGCTAAAAGTAAAAAGATGGACAGGATAAACGCATACTTTAGATAACTGCGATGTCTTTGCCAGCGTCTTGGGATAGCTTGCTGACGGTCTTGGAATGAGGGTTGAACACGTTTTGCCTTCATGATGGTACGTCCTTTCAAATAGCGCAGCTTGAACTGCTTGACCTAAGCTTGCGAAAGGGCGCATTACAGATGCATTACAGGGGGTGTAACAGGCATCATCTGGCGTGTAACGGCATAGGTATTTTGCTGTCATGCCATCCTCGTTGAGATTATTTTTTGATACGATAAGAACGTGTCTGGCACGCAAATGATGTATTGGTTTGGGGGATTGCCGTTGCTGCTGTACATTGTGGGCATCTACCCGTGGCTACGGTCTACACTTGTGAAGTTAGCTGACCAAGATGACCGCTGGAAACTAGCACCATCTTTACTGACAGTTGCCTTCATCAGTTTGATAATTATGTTGATCGGTAGCCGTGCAGAATCAGCTTGGCTGCATTGGACTGCCATCATTTATTTGCTACTTGCAGCATTGCTCTGCATCTTTCCTATCATCATCAGCATCAACAATCTTCAGGGCAGCATCCACGCGAGGTATTGGCTCACCGTCTTGGTGGGTTTGGGGATGACGTTAACACTGGCGGCAGGTTCGGGGATGGTCGTGTGGTTGGTGCGGCTCGAGCTGATGTGAGCATTTCCCACGACTGGAACGCTCACTTGATACACTAAAATTATGCTGTCGCTGTTTGGTGCTAGCCGTTATAACGGTGAGCACCTCGCCCTCAACAAACCCGTCATGCTGCTGGTCTATCTTGCCCATCAGGGTGATTGGGTTTCACGGGATGAATTGGCGTTTTTGCTCAAGCCAGACGCGGATGATAAAACAGCTAAAAATTATGTGCGGGTGCTCTTGCATCGCACTAAGCAAATTCCTTTAGCAAGTGAGTTGGTGCTCGAGCACGACAAACTCAAACTACCCATTCCAACCGATACCCAGCAGTTTAACGAGGCAGTTAACCAGGCTGATGATAGTACCGCCTTGCAGCTTTACACAGGCGAGTTTTTAGCTGGTTTTGATGCACTGGCCGCCAGTGAATTTGTCGATTGGCTCTACGCCACCCGCGAACAGTACGCGCAACAGTTTTTGACAGTATTAGGGCGAGCACTTAATGGGTATCCTCATGTGTCAGATACTTTTGCGTCAGATGCTTTTGCGTTAGATACTTGTGCATCCTATCTTAAGATGGCGATGGACTTGGAACCTTATGAAGAAAGCTGGCAACTCAGCTATTATCAGTATTTAGCGTCCCAAGGTCAACAGCGGCAAATTAGTTCAGCCCTAGATACCTTCAAAGCCCATCTAGCTGACGATATGGACATCGCGCCTAGCCCAACATTTGAAGATGCCGTTCAACGGTTACTAACGCCTTTGGATAGTGCCGCTCTAACATTAACAGAAGCATCAACTAACATATCAACTGATGTCTCAGATGGACAGATGCGCCAAGGCGTTTGCTTGCCCAAAGTTAGTAGCACGTTTATCGGCAGGCAGCAAGAACTGGACAAGCTTGTACCTTTATTTGAATCTCAGCACGTTAACTTGATAAGCCTTGTGGGTTTAGGTGGGTCGGGCAAAACGCGCTTGGCGCTCGAGCTAGCGCGGCGCGTCCAACACAGGTTTCATCAAATTTATTTCAACGATTTGCGGGACGCCCACAACAACGACGACGTTCAGCACAGCCTCATCAGTACAGCCAACCCAAACCTACTCACCCACGCTGATTCGTGGCAAGCGTTTAAAGATATGCTGACGACACCCAGCTTGCTTGTTTTGGATAACTGTGAACATCTTACCGAGGTTGGACTGTTGGTGACTGACCTAATGCAGCATTGTCCAACCGTAACGCTACTTGCCACCTCACGCCAAGCTTTACATTTAGCGGCTGAGCACTTGGTAGATGTTACTGGCTTAACTTGTCCGCCACACACTGACCTTGAAGATGTTCACCAGGCTACTTACGAAGACGTTTGCAGCTACGACGCAGCAGCCTTGTTTTGTGCGCGGGTTGAGCAAGTTCAGCACGGTTACACTTGGACCAAAGAAGATATTACAGCGGTCATTCAAATATGCCAGTTAACGGCCGGCTTACCGCTTGCGCTCGAGCTTGCCGCCAGTTGGGCACGCTTACTAAGCGTTCCAGAAATTGCCAGCGAACTGCGGCAGGATTTAGCGTTACTGACTGCGCAACATGCAGACGACAGCCGC
>JBCCOX010000505.1:0-4117 GCA_039025155.1 Deinococcota bacterium
CGAGGTGCGTGTTGCAAGCTTGTGCCTAAAAAGAGCACCGTTAAAAGCCCCACGCTGCTGGACAAAACAAGCATCACCCCGGTGAGGCTATCTGCTACTACGGTAATGCCGTAAGGCGCTGGCCACG
This sequence comes from Deinococcota bacterium, assembly GCA_039025155.1. GTDB lineage: Bacteria > Deinococcota > Deinococci > Deinococcales > Trueperaceae > JBCCBI01. The sequence continues at coordinate 128 of JBCCOX010000505.1, forward strand.
CACTCATCTGCACGCTTAAGACCTCACCACGAACCACAGTAGCGGCAATCAGCCAACTGAACGTTAGCGTGATGGCTGTGCTGGCTACAGCAATAACAGTTCGCAAGCTTGAGCTTGCCGTGGGAATAAGGAGTAAAAGCGCGCCCGTAAAGAGCGGTAGCACAATGGGTAAAGCAAGTATGTTGGCAGACATCAGTGCCTACCTCCAGACCGGTATTCGGTCGTCATCTCGGGTGAGATAGACGGGCGTTCAGGGTCAGCCGTGGCAGCGTGGCTATCTACGGGATCGGTTGCTTGCATAATATCTTGTAGTTGGTCACTCCCAGTAGCTTGGTAAGCTTGTACGCCAAGCACCAAAATAAGCGCAGTCGTCCCAAAGCCAATGACAATCGCTGTCAAAATAAGTGCTTGGGGCAGCGGGTCAACGTAGCGCGTAAACGCGGCTTGTAAAATGGGCGGCGCACCCACCGGGTTACTACCACCTACCAGTAAAATGCTCAGGTTGACCCCATACGAAATCATGTTGAGGCCGATAATGACGCGCAAAATGTCCCTAGCTAGTAACAGATAGATGCCCGTTGCAAATAAGAGTGAGGCGAGCAGAGGTAGCAGTAGTTCCATTAAGAGCGCTCCGGATTGGCGTTAGGTTGATAGGTGTTGAGCTGATGGGTATTGAGCTGATGTGCGTTAGGCTGCGTTGTTGGGCTACTAACAAGGTCAGCTGTGTGACCGTCTTCTAAAGCTGTGCCGGTAGGGACAAGTGTTTGATTACCACGGCTCGAGAGCAAGTCAATAATGGTTAAGGTTACGCCAATAACCACCAAAAACACACCTAGGTCAAAAATACTTGCTGTTGCCCATTCAAATTCGCCAAAAAGGGGCAGGTGACTGTGGCCGTGGCGGCTCGTTAAAAAGGGTAGTCCGTAAAGCATTGGAATAATCCCCGTACTGGCTGCAATCATGAGTCCAACTGGAATCAGCACTCTGGTGGACGCGCGAATAAGCTGGCTGCTGGCCATGCGGGCAATTAAAGCTGCTACGGCAATTACTAAACCAGCAATAAACCCGCCACCGGGAGCGTTGTGACCGCGCAAAAACAAGTGCACCCCAATAATAACGAGTACAAAGTTAATCGGAAAAACAAAAACACGAAAAAAGACATCTGTCCGAAGATGATCGGGTGCTCTAGAAGACGCAGGCGGTGAATCTACTGCCAACTTATCCTGCCGTTTCATGAGGCCAAGCAGGGCCACAATCGTCACGCTCACCACAGATAACACGGTAATTTCACCCATGGTGTCGTAACCACGAAAATCAACCAGAATGACGTTGACGACATTGCTACCACCACCAACGGACTTACTAAACTCCAAAAAATAATCCTGAATACGTGCAGCAATGGGCGTTTGCACGGCGATAAGGGCACTGAACATGGTGACACCTGCACCAATAGCAATGGGCACGTCCAGCCCAAATGCTAGTGCGGGGCGGTGATGGCGTTTAAGCAGTGGCAAGTAGCGAAATACCGATAAAAACAAGATAATTGAGACCGTTTCGATTAAAAGTTGGGTTAATGCTAGGTCAGGTGCGCGCAAAAATACAAAAGCAAGCGTTGACGAGTAACCAGCAAGCCCCATAAACAGCACTGCCGACAAACGTGTTTGTGCAAAAAGCACCCCAAGGCAACCACATATGACAAGCAAAGCAACCGTCACAATTTCCCACGACACGCCAGAAATCTGTGTGGGCATACTGCTAATGCCACCCAAAATAAGGATGAGATAAGCACCTGATAAAGGCAAAAGTACATAGCGAAGATGCGATGCAAACGTTGAGCCTTGGGTGACGGCTGTAGCAGCGTAGGCAAGGTGCTCGAGCCCATGCAGTAGCGCATAATAAATGGTATTAACATTCCATTTGGGTGTAATCTGCTGTTGTAACTTGATAAATGAAGGCATTACAAATACTAAAAACGCACCTCCCCCCCAGGTAACTATAGATAGTAAGAGCGTCCACGAAACCCCGTGCCACAGTGCCAAGTGTTCCGCGTGAAACTCGAGGCTGTGCCCGGCTAAGTCCACAATGGCAGTTGCTAGTTGCGGCACAAGTCCAAACACAACTGTCAATCCGCTGAGGATCGCAGCAGGCAGCCAAAACGGTAAGGGCGCTTCATGAACGTGCTGTTTTTCAGCGTGGTAGTCCCCCCAGAAGACCTGTAAAAACTTGAAGCTATACGCAAAAGTCATCATGCTGCCAAGTACCGTAATGGTCATGGGCAGCGCGCCTTCGTGAAACATGCTTTCATAAAAAAGCTCTTTAGAGATAAAGCCACCCAAAGGCGGTAAGCCGGCCATTGACAGCGCAGCCGGAATAGCTAGCGCAAAGGTAATCGGCAACTTGTGCCGCAAGCCAGATAGTTTACTGAGGTCGCGGCTACCTAACTCATGGTCAATAATGCCCACAATCATAAACAGAGCCGCTTTAAACGCCGCGTGGTTAATAAGGTGAGCTGTGGCTGCAAACGGATAGCCTGCACCGTACAAGGACATCAAAATACCAAGTTGTGAAACGGTTGAAAAGGCTAGCAACGCTTTAAGGTCGGTTTGCCGAATCGCTAGATACGATCCCCAGAACATGGTTGCTAGTCCCACATACATAATGACGGGTTGCAATGCTGTTCCTGTAAACAAAAACCCTAACTTGGCAACCAGCACCACACCCGCTTTGACCATGGTTGCTGAATGCAAAAAAGCAGATACTGGTGTAGGTGCTTCCATAGCTGTAGGAAGCCACAAATGAAACGGTACTTGGGCAGATTTGGTAAATGCTGCCACTAATAGCGCAACAAGCGCCCCGTAAAAATACGGGTCTTGGCGTAAGCTGGTGACATCTAACTCAGAAATGTTCACGCTGCCGCCAGCAATGATTAACATGGCTGCGGCTGCCAACAAGCCTAGCCCGCCCAGTGCCGTAATGATGAGTGCTTTGAACGCACCATCTTGGGACGCTTGACGGTTATCCCAAAAGCCAATCAGTAAAAAGCTGCTTATCGAGGTCATTTCCCAAAAGGCAAACAGGGCAATGAGGTTGTCGCTAAGCACCAAGCCCAGCATGGAACCTGCAAACACGAGCAGGTAGCTGTAAAAGCGTCCGTTGCGCTCACGCGGACTTAAGTAGGCTGCTGCGTAACAAAAAATAAGCACACCTATAAACGCAATAAGCACTGCAAATAGTAGCGAAAAGCCATCTGCCCGAAAGCGAAGTTGTAAGCCTAGTGCGGGTACCCAACTCACAGTGTGCTCGAGCGGATGATGAGCAGCACTTCCTGCCAAACTCACCAGAAGTAAGCCGGGAACAAACAAAAATGCAAGTGGATAACCCGCTTTAGGACGTAGTGTACGTGGTAACACCAAGCTCAATAGTGGCGCAACCATAGCCCCTAGTAAAGGTGTAAAGACGGCAAAAGGAAGAAGGCTACTCATTACTTAAGGGTTAATTACCAGATGGTTCGTCACTACCTGCGTCTGCAAAGGCATCTACAAGGGTAAATTTGTCGCTAATAGCGGTGGGTTCATAAGGATTGGTAAGCCTAAAGCCGTTCACAAACACCGTGGGCGTGCCCCTTAAGCCAAGTTCTTCAGTGGCAACGCGGTAAGCCTCACGGACATCTTCAGCAAAGGTGCGTTCATCAATACACATTTCGATAGACTCACTGCTCGCGTCATTGTCACTACTGGCAATATCAAGGTCTTCGGCTAAGCGTACAAAGTAGCTGCTAGGGTCGCCAAGGGAACCCCACGCATTTTGGCGTTCAAAGAGTGCGTCATGAAATGACCAAAAAGCGTCATCACCAACTAGATCGAGGATGCACTCGCTAGCTTCAGCAGCCGGAAACGCATTGGGGTGAATACTTTGCAGTGGGAAGTGGTGGTACTCAAAACGCACGTCGCCCCTAGTAAGTAGCTCGCTTTTGATGGCAGGTAGAACCTC
>JBCCOX010000506.1:0-4109 GCA_039025155.1 Deinococcota bacterium
CAATGACCGGCCCAACAATGCCGCCACTACCCTGAGACAGCGTAGTGAGTCCCGCAACTGCATCTTGCTCAGCCGGTTTTACCGACAGCGTAACAGCCGCAACAAAGCCCGGTGTGGCAAGCCCAAAACCTGCACCAACGAGCAAAAATGCTAGCCCAATCGTCCAAAAGTTAGTTACAAATAGCAGCAAAAATAGCCCACTACAGGAAAGTGGTAAACCTATACGCAGTAGGCGTAAAGGGGGTAACCGCAACCGGCGAATCACGCCCAGTTGCATCGTTAGGGTGGCTAAACCTGCACACATGAGCGCGCCTCCCACCCACGACGCTGTTTGAACGTCATCTAGCAAAAGCCTGTCTTGAAAGTAAAACGCAGAACTAACCCGAAGCCCCGTAATCATAATGACCTGCGCAAAGCCAACAATTAAAAACGGCCACAAGCGCGCGTCCCACACAGATAAACGCTCGCGTATAGTACGACTATGAATATTGTCAACTTTGTTTAAAAAAAGGTAAACACACAGTAAAATGATAAGCGGAAAGATGCCCCCAAAATAAATGGGCACAAGTAGCCCAAAGCGAGCGAGTAGCCCGCTAATCCCGGGGCCAATAATGAGCCCTGTACCGTTGGCAGCGCCAATGAGTGCTAACCCTGAAGTACGGTTTTGGCCGCTCGTTGTATCTGCAATATAAGCCTGTGAAGATACTGCCACAGCAGAAAATGTGCCACCTACAAACACCCGCGATAGCACAAGTGCTGGAAAAATCCACGGTTGTTCTATAACGCCAGCTAAGCCCAAACGAAGCACGGTTGCAAACAGCAAAAACCCAGCCGACATGCCAGTAAGTCCCACCATGATGGTGTTTTTACGTCCTACCTGCTCGCTGCGCTTACTCCAAAACGGGCTTGTTGAGGCAAACATGAGTGCTGCACCTGTAATAACTAAGCCAGTTTGTGTTTCGTTCATGCCAAGTTGGCGGGCAAGTTGCGGAAACACCGGGTCAATGAGTGAAAACCCCATGTAGGCGCTAAACATACTAAAAAAGATGAGAAGCTGTTGACTCAAGGTAGACCTTTCAGTAAACGTGAGACGTGGCAAAGCCAGTGGTAAAGATACTGAATTGTAACTAGGAAGAGTAGAGTGAGATTAAATGTTCAAGTCATACTAATTTTGATTAAACACGTTATAAAGCCCGAAGGAGTTTACGCCGATCTCACCTGCATCAGGTGCTGTTTCTACACAAGGGTTATCTTGCTGATGCTCAGAGCTACGTGGGTTAATTCTTTAAAGAATTAGCCGGGAATAGTATCAAACGTTCAGTATAAAATACTTCATGTAAAATTTAAGAATATAAGTACATTGATAAATTTGAGTTTAATTTGAGGTGTGGGTTGAGTTCGTAAAGTAGTGGTTTAAATCCTCCACAATTTTAGGGGTAGTTAGCGACTCACGCTAAGCATGATGTAACTAAGCAGCAATGGTAGCAAGATACCATTACATGTACAGCTAGTAGCGTTAGCTAACAAGATGACGGTCTAGCATTCTCGAGTTAGTTCAATACGCCACGATATAAGCCGCTGTCCAGCAGCTAACACAGCACCACGGCTCGAGTACTCGTCACTAAAGACCTGAATGAGGTATTCGCTACCTACATAGTAATGATTTGGTGAATTAAAATTAGAAAGAATAGAATCTTCTACAATTGTAAATGACCCTTGTAAGGGCCCCATTAGGGAATGGCTCGAGCGCCACAGAGTCGCATGTTTATTGGGTAAAAACGGCTCAACAACACGGCTATTCACATAAGGCTTATTAACCTGATCGTTGAGCACAATGTGGCTTTGTGTTGTAAGTACTGCATCCACCTGATTAACCGTAAATGTACCTGCAATGTTGCCTCTGTGCGTGTCACGGTCAAGATAATATCCTGCGACACGCCACACACCGGGGTTAAGAAAAAGCTGATGGGTCATGGGCTCGTGCAACAGTCTCTACCTTTCACAGTCTTCGCCTTTCATAGAGGTTTCCGTCTGTGTCATGTAGCCTAACCCCACCATTTGGGGGATAACAACTAGCCGAGGTAAGCTGCCAACCCTAACTTTGGATAGGGTTGAACACTGCTGCTAAACTTGTGGATTGTTGAGCTAGATTGATTGCAAAAACATCATCTTAATTAGATAAGGTTGTCAGATTACTTACTGAGCTTGTTGATGCCCAAAGCAACATCTTATAAGTTAGAAAAGCCCAACGTAAAAATGTCGTTGGGCTCAGTAGTACTTAGCTTTATGGATGTTGTAATGCTCTGTGGTGCTGGTATTAGAATACGGCAGTGCCGTTTATTCAAATTGCTACTTATTCGCTGTAATCTCCTAGCAGTTCGCGGGCTTGATCTACAAACGAAGTATCAATAACGTTGTCTAGGTTGATGGGTGTTTCGTAGAGGGTGCGCCCGTTTTCGCGGTGAACCCGCTCGACATCAGCTAAACCGTCTACCGGCATCACTTGATTGGGGTCATAAATAATAGGTGTACCACTGCGAATGGCGTTTTCGTCGGCATTGACATAGCCCAAGTAAGCAGCCATGTTGTCATCTGACAAGTAAGCCTCACCTTGCATGAGTCGGGCCGCTTGCATGAGTGCCAAGCTAAACCGTAGCGCAACCTCGGGGCGGTCGTTAATGAACCTGCCAGAACCTACAAACGCAACGGTCATAAGACCGGGCACAAGGTCTTCTGCGAGTGGGACGGCAGTGCCCGCGTCAATGGCGGCATCTGCATAAGGTGCGCCCAAAAGGCCTGCGTCAATAGAGCCATTTTCAAAGGCGGCGGGCATGTCGGGGTTGCCAATTTGCACGATGTTGACATCGCGGATGGTTAAGCCGCCTAGTTCAAGCGCTTTAGACGCCAGATACTCCCCGCCGCTACCAGGGCCGCCCGCCAGCGACACAGTGCGCCCAGCGAGGTCGGCAACGCTGGTGACGGTATCAGCTAGGTCAGCGCGCAGCAAAAACTTGGTGGGGCTGTTAGCAAGGGGCTCGAGCCCACCCGGTGCAAACACCCGAATATCTAGACCTTCGTTCCAACCGTTCCAGAGTGACGTAACGATGGCAATGCCGCCTACATCAATACGCCCTTCACTCAAAAAGGCAATGGCCTCTGTCCCTGAGCTAACCCGGTTGATGTCAACATCTAGTCCGTAAGCTTCAAAAATGCCCCGTTCAGCCGCCACGTACATGGTTGCAAACTTCATGATGGGCACGTAGGCCACGCTCACAGCCTCAGGTGGGTCAAGTGGGGCAACGGCAGGTTCAATCATTTGGGCGAAGCTGATGCTAGTCAGTAGTAATGCAGTCAGTAGTAATAGCGTGCAGCTCAATTGGCGTATAAAAGGTGGATGATTCATATAGTCTCCTCTGAAATAAGCGTTTGCGCCGCACATCTCTATGTTTATGTGCAAAATATGTTTAAAAAGTGTGTTCAGAACCCAGTTCACATGAGTCTTGAAAAGCTGCCAAGCTGGCGTGAGCGTTAGAATTGTAAACGGCGCGGGTTGCATCCTAACGTGTCCAGCCAAGATGTGTCTAGCTGCTTAAGCTACGGTTTTGTGGAAAAGAAGACCTGCTAAGACAAATATTGAGGTCGTCAAGTAGCAACTCCAAGAGAAGTTCCCCCACACCTAGTGGGTCTAGTTCTACTCGCATGGCTCGCATGACTAAGTTGCTCCAGCAACTCCAGATGGAAATGCTTACTTAAGCTTGCTGATAGAGTTACTCTGCGCCTCCATGACGTTTGTCAGCTAGGTGTATTTTCGCGTGACCCCGTAGGATTGAATCACGCAGGATTTAATATAGTGCGCAACGCTACTGACGATGTAAACTGGTATATGCGCATCGACGGCTGGCTTGAGGCAAATTGCAATCTCAGGATTCTCTTGAATGAGCAAGTAGGTGAGCAGATTGGCTAAACACAACATGCGCTCACTTGCACCTGACGAGCTCGAGTGGTTTATTGGTGCGCACTACAGCTTTTTAGGGCATCACTACCCGCGGGGACTCGCTCACCGGGGCTTTACCCGTTTGCGCGATATTGACCACGAAGCAGATAAGTGC
>JBCCOX010000507.1:0-4106 GCA_039025155.1 Deinococcota bacterium
CATTGACATTGCCCATGTCCCGCAAGGCTCGGTTTATAATTTTTTGTAAGCCATCGGTTTGTTGTTTCACACCTACAAACTATTTCGATGGCTTACTCCTCTCAAGTCCTTTTGCTACCTGTCCGGACTATTGAACTAAGTAAACTCAGATTAGTTTGGGGATACGTTTCTTGCTGAGTACTAAAAAACACGTGAGAGATGCATAGCTAATACTAATGTCGAGAGTTTCAATACCTAGTGTGCTGTTGCTTGAAGACTGAATAGTAGTAGACATAACAAACTTTGGGAACACTATCCGTAAACAAATTTACGAACATGGCTTTACGGGCGCGGTCCACGCATAATGCGCATGCCTTTAGCACCAGCATCCCAAGGTAAGTACAAAACAACCTCGTCATCTAAAGGCAGTGCATAAAGAAATGACCAAAAAGGCTCGTCATCAGTTTCGATAATGGGCTGGCCACTGTTGCTAGGTGTCCAGTTAAGGCCGTCCTGACTGGTTGCATAGCCCACTGGCGTTGAATAAGGAAAGTTTCGGAAAACCGTGTTTGTACCCATGGTGAAAATGGCCAAAGACCCATCTGCTTGTTGCAAGATATTGCTAGGAACAATGGCGCTGTGATCCCACGCTCGGTCATCTGCGTCGTTACGTGCAATAACAGGGTCGTCGCTCAGCGTCCAAGTAAGCCCGTCGTTGGAGGTGGCAACGCCAATCTGGTAATGTGTGCCACTGCTGTTCGCCCCTGAGTACATCATGAGATAGCCGTTGTCTGTTAGGATCACATCTCGCAGGGTAATAATGGATTGCCAACTGTCTGGCGGTGCTGTAATCACAGGTTCAGGATCGGCTGTCCAAGGGCCTGCGGCTGCTGGTGCTGTAGCGCGGTAAATGAGGTTGCTAGCGCCATCAGGCTGCCAGTCAACGTAGTACATAATCCACGTATCCGCCTCGAGCAAAACCACGGGTGTCGTTGGTTTCACACCTGTGTTTGGGGTGAACATAGGAGCGTCCACAAAACGTCGCTGCCAGTTTATGCCATCGCTAGATGTGGCCAGTCCAAAAGCCCAAACATTAGTTTGGCTAATGCCGCCGTAGTACATGTAGTACGTGCCGTCGTGCTGAATAATATACGGCGAATACGTGTAGCGGGCGTCCCACGCGCCAGAATCTCCTGCGGGAAAGATAGCTTCATCAGCAGGTGCGTATACAAAGTCAGACGTCAGTTGTGCAAATGTAAGTGCGCAAAGTACAAGTGCAAAGGTGGCTGCTAGAACATGCTCAAATCTTGTGATGTTGAGGTGCTGGGTTGAGGTATTGCTCGAGCCCAGTACTCTACTGGGTGCAGTGCGCTTACTCACAGACCACCATCCACTGAATGCCAAACTTATCGCTGAGCATGCCAAAACTGTCTGTTAGCGGCATGGTGATGGTGCCACCCTCAGCCAGTTTCTCAAACGCATCGCGCTGTTCGGTTGGCGTGTCTAAGACTAGAAATAGCGACATGTTTGTACCAGGACGAACAACGCTGTCTGGCGGAAAATCATCTGATGCCATGATGACGGTATCATCAACACAAAAACGGGCGTTAAAAATGCGGTCTTTATGTTCTTTAGGGGCTTCGAGGGGGGAGTCTTCATAGCGCTGCATGAGTTCAATCGTGCCACCAAGACAGGTGTGATAGAACTCGAGCGCTGCCTTGCACGTACCGGGATAGACAACATAAGGGTATAAGGTCTTCATGGACTTCTCCTTGTAGTTAGATATGCGCTACTTAGCTTTAAGTGTTTTGGCGTAGTCATAGCTTTTAGCAAGATAAGGCGCAAGTTCGCTGGTGTTGGCTAGCAGTTCATCGGGAACTTCGACATACTCTTTCATCACTGTGCCGTAATTGGTCAGTAAGCCCGTGTTGTAGGTTTCGATAAATGTCTCTCGGTCAGCTTGGGCAAGCCGCAAGCCAAGTTTGCCCGCTTTGGTCATTTGGCTGAACATGTTGCCGTTTAACGAGGTGTAAGGCAGTTTGTTGCCACCTTTGAGTTCAATCTGAGGATGGTTATCAACAAGGGTTTGATACAGTGCGCGTTTATCTTCAGGAACATGCTGCTTGCTCACAAAAAAACCTCCCAAGGTTTTAGTTTGATACCTGACACAGTGTTAGATGCAAGCAGGCTTAGATGTAAGGGGTTGCGCCATGATTGGGGTGAGTGCTCGAGCTAAACGTAGCTGCACAAAGATACGGTCACTCGTAGTGAGTGCAGATAAGATAAGCCCATGCTCACATATGAATTTCCCTATGCTTCACAGCGTATGCCCGTGATGGCCAAGAACATCGTGGCAACCTCACAGCCACTTGCGGCCCAGGCTGGCCTGCGCATGTTACTTGCAGGTGGTAACGCGGTAGATGCTGCCATTGCCAGCGCCATCACCCTCACCATTGTTGAACCCACTATGAACGGCATCGGCTCAGATGCCTTTGCGATTGTCTGGGACGGTCACGAGCTTCACGGCTTAAACGCCTCGGGCCGCTCGCCAGCAGGGTTATCTGCCAGTAAATTTGTGGGTCAAGATACCATGACGGTACTCGGTTGGGATGCCGTCACCGTGCCGGGAGCAGTTTCTGCGTGGGTAGCACTCTCCCAAAAACTAGGTAAATTGCCGTTTGAGGCGCTGTTTGAGCCTGCTGTTCACTACGCGCGTGACGGCTTTGCTGTCTCACCTATTACGGCCAAACTCTGGGCGCGGGCATTACCCCGCTATGATGCATTCCCCGAGTTTGCAGCACACTTTGCTCCGGCAGGGCGTGCACCCCATCCCGGAGAAATATTTAAGTCGGAAGAGCAAGCGAGGACGCTCGAGCAAATCGCCTCAACTCAAGGTGAAGCGTTTTACCGTGGACCTCTAGCTGACAAAATTGTGGCACATGCTAGCGCAACAGGTGGGCTTCTTAGTGAGGCTGATCTTGCCAACCATCAAGCAGATTGGGTTGGGACCATCTTTCAAGACTACAGTGGTAGTGCCCTGCACGAAATTCCGCCCAATGGGCAGGGGCTAGCTGCGCTCATTGCGTTGGGTATGTTGCAGCATCACCCGCTCACCGACATGCCAGTGGATAGTGCAGATAGTTTGCACGTGCAGCTCGAGGCCATGAAACTTGCCTATGCAGATGCCTACCGCTACATTGCTGACCCGCAAGCAATGGATGTAGAGGTCAGCAGCCTGCTTGATCCAAGCTACTTAAAAACAAGAGCTGCACTTATTGATATGAGTAAGGCCGGCGACCCGCAACACGGGCAACCGCCCAGCAGCAGCACCATTTATCTGACCACAGCAGACGCTAGCGGCATGATGGTGTCGTTTATTCAGTCGAATTACATGGGCTTTGGTTCGGGTATTGTTGTTCCCAACACGGGCATTAGCTTGCAAAACCGGGGTGCTGGGTTTGTGTTAGAAGACGGTCATCCTAACCAAGTTGGCCCTAATAAACGTCCCTACCACACCATTATTCCGGGCTTTTTGATGGAAAATGACGCCCCACTAATGAGCTTTGGGGTGATGGGCGGGCCAATGCAACCGCAAGGTCACATGCAGATGGTCATTCGCATTCGTGACTATGGACAAAACCCGCAAACTGCCAGTGACGCCCCGCGTTGGCAAGTGTTTGAAGGGCGCAAAGTGGGTGTGGAAGCTGGCTTTGATGACGCTGTGTTAGATGATCTTCGCAGTCGTGGTCACGACATTACAATTATGGATCCGCTCATGTTTGGTGGCGCACAACTTATTCACCGTTTGCCAGAAGGTGGTTATGTAGCAGGGTCAGATCACCGTAAAGATGGAGGTGCGGTGGGGTATTGATGTTGGATGGGCTCGAGGCTGATATTTACCCTCATCTCGAGATGATCGTCAACAAAGCGCCATCAACATGACCAAACCTAAACGCATTCGCAGCAAATCTTGTGATATTTGCGGTCAATCAAAAGATGTTCTCTACCGCGTTCAGTACGGTGCTATCCAAACGTGGCAGTTTGTCTGTCGCAGTTGTTGGGAACAAGTCTCTCAGCAGTCAGATTACCGCTATGGTGGTACTTGGAAAGCGCATAAGCGTCATTAA
>JBCCOX010000508.1:0-4105 GCA_039025155.1 Deinococcota bacterium
GTCGTCATAAGTTGAGTGACTCGAGATTACTGATTTGAACCAATTGGGAACGTGAGGTCAGTAAATGGTGTAAAAGTAGCCACTTCCTTGTCTGAAACATCTTGTCTGAGACATGATGTAAAGCCTAAGACATGAAAGCTAGGGCATTAAAACGCAAAATCTGGAACAATCATTTTCTTGTGAATTAGAAATACCGATTTTTACCAAGTTTGTACACGACGTGTAGACAAGTTATTTAATCTGAAGCGTCTTTTATTTCAAGGTTAGCCTTGACAGCTAGATGCTTTTGTTAAATACTACATCAAACCTTTTTTAGAACACTGTTCTTTAATACAGAACAACTGATAGGGCAAGCGTCATCACCTGTTTAAGGGAAGGGTACTTGTGAGCTTGAGTGGTGTTGTTGTACCAACATTGACCCCCATGGATATCACGGGAAATAAACTTAACCTTGATGCGGTAGCGCAGCAGGTTGATTTTTTGATCTTGCACCGTGTTGGTGCGCTTTTTGTTAATGGCACAACAGGTGAGGGGGCGTTACTTAGTACAACAGAGCGTAAAGACCATGCTGAACGGGTTATCTCAACTGTTGCTAAACGCATTCCTGTGGTCGTGCAAATTGGGACGCTGAGCACACGTGAGAGCATTGAACTTGCTGACCATGCAGCCCAAGCAGGAGCTGACGCTGTTGCTTGTATAAGTCCGAGTTTTTTTGCGTACAGTCAAGCTGAACTCGAGCAGCACTATCTTGCCATTGCCAGAGCTGTGTCCCCGTTGGACTTCTATCTCTACAACATTCCAGCACGTACAGGTAACACACTTTCAGCTGATCTAGCTGAACGACTTTCGCAAGAAGACAACATTGTTGGTATTAAAGATTCCTCTGGAAATTTAGCGCAAATCCTTGACTATTTAGCAGTTCCCAACCTCGATGTTTTGCCAGGTGCTGATCTGCTAGCAACACAGGCGTTGTTAGCCGGTGCCAAAGGCATTGTGGCAGGTCCAGCAGGCGTTTTTCCTGAGCCCTATATGGCGTTTTGGGCTGCTTGGCAAGCCAAAGATCATGCACACCTACTTTATTGGCAAAATATTTTGATGCAACTCTCGCATCTGATTGCCCATGGCGGTCGTCTAGATATTTTAAAAGCACTTGCAGCTTTACGACTACCTGGTTTAGGAACTGTGCGGTCGCCTCTTGCTGCAATTCAAGCTGATGAACTCGAGCATCTAAGACACAGCTTAAAGGAGGTACTAAGCACGACACATTTATCTGAAGAAGCTTATAACTGGCTCTAAGCCAATAGCTCCAAACCAATGGCTTTAAGTCAATAGCTCCAAACTAATGGCTCTAAACCAATAGCTTTAAGTCAATGGCTCTAAACCAAATATTGTTTTGCGCCAGTACACACTAGCATTTGCATTATCTAGGGGGATACAAAGATATGAAATCGTCAACCCTTCCGTTTATAAAAGGACTTGCTTTAACATTACTAAGCTTGCTTGTGCTCTCCACGGTAGCAGCTCAAGACACTATTGATAACTACCAAACTTGGAATTTAGCAGACTACGAAGCCGCAGGTAACACCATCGCTTCGTTTAACGAAGCACCTGCATTGGCTGAACAAGTGGCAGCAGGTACCTTACCGCCTGTGGAAGAACGCCTACCTATGCGTGAAGATATTTTGGTGGTGCAACCTAGAGACCAGATTGGCAGCTATGGTGGTGAAATTACCTTTAACGCCACCAATCCAACCTCATTTGGTAACACGGGCTTTACGGCTTGGGATCAACAACTGATGGCTTACTCTACGAATTGGGAAGTGGTTTTCCCGCAGATTGCTAAAAGCATTGACATGGCAGATGACTTGCTCAGTGCAACGGTCACACTGCGGCAAGGCATGAAGTGGAGTGACGGCGCACCTTTTACCGCAGATGACATTATGTTTTGGTACGAAAATATTATGCTTCACCCAGAGTTGCCGAACTTACCTGGTCAATTACGTCCGGGTGGCGAACCCATTGTTATTGACAAAATTGATGATCACACGGTCAGATTTTCATTTGCTGTAACCCATCCAGCGTTTCCTTTGTCGGTGATACGTGACGCGCCAGGTTTTCCGATGGCCCCTAGGCATTATTTAGAAAGGTGGCATATCGACTTCAACGAAGATGCTAACGCGCTAGCTGAAGAAGAAGGCTTTAACTCGTGGATAGATGCGTTTATTTTCCACTATGACGGGCAGACAGGACAAAACGATTTTGACCCTGATATGCCTGTGCTTAAACCGTGGAAACTGGCTAGCATAGACGATTTTGGCAATAAGTTTTATGAGCGCAACCCTTACTACTGGAAGGTAGATGTTGAAGGTAATCAGCTTCCCTACATTGATAGTCAAGTTCGCTTGATTGTCGCTGAGCCAGAGGTGGTCAAGCTTCAAGTCCAAGCAGGTGAAATTGATTACGGCTTTTACAACCTCGAGGTGACTGATTTACCTGTTTTAAGAGCGGGTGAAGAAAGTGGTGGCTACACAACCCTGCTGTGGCCGGCTGCTCAGGGTGCTATGAACAAATATCAGTTTAATATTACGGTTAATGACCCTGTGCTAAACGAGATTTTTAACGATTTGCGCTTCAGGCAAGCGATGTCTTTAGCGGTTAACCGCGAAGAGATTAATGAAACCCTGTTCTTTGGCTTAGCCGTTCCTAGACAGTGGGGGGTACCCTCGAGCTCGGTTTTCTATGAAGACTGGATGGGCGGTCATTTTGCAGCCTATGACCCTGATCAAGCTAACGCGCTACTTGACGACATGGGCTTAGAACGCAGTAATGACGGAGTACGCCTTCGCCCGGACGGTGAACCTTTGACAGTTGTGTTGTGGGATGCCATTAATAGGCAGCCTATGAGCGAACTGGTAGCTGAGTACTGGCAAGCTGTTGGGGTAGATGTCAACATCAACCCAAGTACCCGTGAAGCGTTCCAGCAAGCGCTACTGTCTAACGAAGTTCATGCGTCTGTCTGGTTTGCTGATCTGGTTGCTGAAAAAGACCTCTACCAGCGGCCTATTTGGTTACGCCCACCCTATGGTATCGACACAACCCCTGTAGGTGGCGGTCTAGCGTGGCGTCAGTGGTGGTTAAGTGGCGGTAATGAGGGAGAAGAACCTAGCGACTCTTACTTCACCGAGCAAATGGAACTTGTTGACCAGTGGCAACTTACCGAGTTGGGGTCTGCTGCATACCTCGAGCAAGGCACAGAACTGGTCACCAGAACGGTTGAGCGGATGTATCACATTGGGACTGTCGGGGAAGCACCTGAGATCTTTATCCGTGCCAACCGCTTGCAAAACTTTCCACCTGACGAAGGCACTATCTATCTAAACCACCTTGTAAGTGGTCACTCTGACCAGTGGTTTGTGAGCGAGTAAATCAGCTTGGCTAGCAGGGTTATGAGCTTGTAACCTTGCTAGCATCTTGTCATGTACCCCTAAAGGAAGTTATGCGCTACTGGCAGATCAAATACCAACCTGAAAAAACGAAAACCTATCTGGGAAGTCCTAGTATTTTGCGCTTACCCGACGGGGTACTACTTGCAACCCACGATTATTTTGGGAGAGGCTGCCCGCGCACGCACGAAGGTGAAGAAGGTCTAACGAGTGTGTACCGCTCAGAAGATAATGGTGCAAGCTGGTTGAACATCACCCATATTATGAATGCGTTTTGGGGCAACCTGTTTTGGCACCAGAGAAGTGTGTACTGGTTAGGGATTTCGCAGCAGTATGGCTCGGTGTTAATCCGCCGTAGTGATGACGGTGGGTTCACGTGGACACACCCCAAAGACGAGCACTCGGGGCTACTTTTTAAGGGTGGCTACTATCACGACGCGCCTAACTACCACTGCGCGCCCATGCCCATGTTGATTAACAACGGACGGCTCTATAGGGCCATTGAAGATTGTGACCCCTGTGATTGGGGTAAGGGGTTCAAAGCCTGTGTTATCTCCGCACCGGTGGATGGCAATCTGCTCGAGGCTCAAACTTGGACGATGAGTAACAAACTTGCCTTTGATCCAAGTTGGGTGCCAGCAGACTGGGGCAGTCTTGAAAAC
>JBCCOX010000509.1:0-4104 GCA_039025155.1 Deinococcota bacterium
ACGCCAGACATGTCTAGTAAGAGTGTGCTGTTAGCCTCAATCATGGGTACAAGTTGTTGTTGAACATCCGGCGCAGTTTTGCCGTCAATATCGCCACTTAAGGTAACGACGACAACGCCATCAATAGTTTCGGTGGTGAGGGTCATGCCAACTCCTAGGCTACTGGGGTGAGCGTCACTTTAACCTTGACGCGCGTGTCGCGCTCGGGCAAACTCACGGTGAGTGCGTCAGCATCAAAGTTGCTGTAGGGTTTATCATCAATCCACACCTCGGTAAGTTTGACGCTACCTGGTGGTAAAATATCGGGTGAGACCCGCAAGATGCCGTCCGGAAAGCCGTTGGGAAGCGGCTTAAAGTAAAAGGTCATAGGCTGCTTGGTGATGAGCAAGTTGGTGTAGGTGGCAGCCAAATAACACAACTCAAAGGAGTGATAGCCGCTCATGGAGTGACTGCCTTTGAGGCGTTCGGTGCCCTCGAGGTAAGCAATACCACTCGCTAACACGTTAAAAAACACCGCACCGTCGTCGTGATCTAAAAAGAAAGCGTTGTAAAACGCCGCTGACTCGCGGGCGATGCGCTGATAAACATCATCCCCTAAAATACCGTGCAGAATTAAATAAGCTAAAATACCTTGCTCTTGTTGCCACCACGCTTTGCGGTCATGAAACGCGTAGTGATGTTTGCCGTGGCTGGCTACCCGCTCCACCACGTCGTACCAACCGCCGCGTTGTTCATCGCTGCCAACTTTGGGCATCAATTCCGCAATTTTGCGCGCAAAGGCTTCGTATTCAGGTTTGGGCGTGCGCCCGTACATGCGCATGAGGTTCCAAGCAATTTTGAGGTTGTGACCAACCACCGCGCGGTTTTGTTGCCACATGTGGGTGCTGTCGGCTGACCAGTCTTCAAAGAATTTTTCTTGTACAAAGGGCGCATTGTCGTAGTCTTGGAAGTGCTCGGTGATGGTATCGAAGGTGTACTCGAGCATCTTCTCGTAACGTTCTTCGCCAGTTGCCAGCCACAAGTTGATGAGATAAGCAGGCGCGTGATCGCCCACCGAGTTCCAGTTTTTCTTGCCTTTGTTTTCACCCAGCGCGTCACTGCGCGGGTCCAAGGTGATGGGATCAAGGTGCGAAAAATAACCACCTTTGTCTTTATCCAAAAAGAACCTGTCAAATAAATCCACCGTCAGTTCCGCGTCATGCAAAATGCGCGGGTCACCGCTAGCGCGGTAGGTTTGCACCGGCCCAGCTAGCGCATAAATTTGTTCGTAGGCAGGAATAGCATCGTAGTCATCGCCAAATTCTGAGGCAAACACTTTGGTTTCGCGTCGTCCGTGTACATCAATGCCGTGGTAATAGTAAATAATATTTTCATCTAGGTCGTAAAAGCGCATGTGTTCGCGCAGGTACTCCGTGCCTTTTTCGGCAGCTTCTAAAAACCAGTCATTACCAGTCAGCATGTAGGCACTGGCAAAGCCGTAAACCAAGCGGCTAATCGTGTCTGTCTCTTGGCGGTAGTTATCGCTAGCGCGCTCGCCAGTCAGCGAAATAGTTGTGCGGTAGTCGGCGTAGTCAATCTCGCCGTCCGCATCAACCACATCTCCAAATTGGGCACGTAAATAAAACTCGCCCAGTTCTTCGATTTGCCGCACCCACCAATCGGGGCGTTCAAAGGTATATTCGTCAACTTTACGACCCACAAACACCAAAAACTGCGTTTCAAAGACAAAGCCGCCCTCAATTGGGTAATACACACCGTAGCTGTACAAAAACCGCCCTGGCACTAGCAGCTCGTGAATCAGCCCGGTGCAGTCGTAATAAGGATCGCCTAGATTGCGCACCATGCGGGCGTAGGTATTGTCTTTTAGGCGCAAACTAAATATCTCGCCGCCGCTAGTTTTAACCTGGTAAACACCCGTGTCTTTGTCGAAATCCGTCACGTAACCAGCGATGGTATCAGAGAATGTGAAGTTGATATTTTCTAAGGGATTAACCATCAGTACTCCTTTTTGTTGCTAAAAACCGCAGATTGAGGAGGGTATGTACGTCCCAAACCTGCGTATTAGCCGTTGATGTAACCCACGAGTTAGCAATTGTGTTTAGACATCAACCTGCTAGCGTGTCAATAATCTTGCGAGCAAACAAGTGACACACGCCACCTTCACGCCCTGTAATTAGGTCTCCATCAACCACAACATTTTCGTTGACGTAGTTGATACCCATATTTTGTGCGTCGCCGTAAAGGTTATTGTGCACTACAGCGTTACGACCTTTGACCACATGCGCAATTGGAGCAGCGAGCCACATACCGTGACAGATGATGCCCTTTAATATGCTTGGTTCAGCAAACGCACGCTCGAGCAACTGAGCTGCTGGTGCAACTTCATTCACCGGATCAGGGCTATAACGAAGCCTATCCGACACCATCCCCGAAGGTACAATCAAGGCGTCGAAACTGCGCAAATCGGCGTCGCTCAACCCTTCAAAACTGGCATCGCAGTAGAATGGCGCACGAAATTCATGACCCTGAAAGGTAAGTGCGTCTTGCCCCCAGAGGCGGCTCATAAAGACAACCTCAGCGCCTTCTTCGGGAAAGCGCCGTTGATAATAAAAAATCTCCGGTTCGTAAAAATCACTCTCGATGAGCACGGCAATTTTTTTGCCTGTTAACCGCATGACATACCTCGAGTTTTCATTGAGTGTTGCTTGCGCTTATCCCTTTATTATTTGCTTTTACACTTATTGTCCGCAGGTAGCGCCGACACGTTCAGGATGGGTGTCACTCTCGAGCACCAAATCCAACAAAAATGGCCCCGGGTGCGCCAGCATCTGTTCAATGGCAGCATCTATTTCCCACGGATGTTCCACCCGAATGCCAGCAACCCCCATGCCCCTTGCCATCTCGACAAACTTCAGTGGTGGGCTGGATAGGTCAAACGCTAGCGGATAATCATGAGGCGTAATGCTCTGTTCTTGCCAATACTGCTCGATATTGAGCTGCAACAAACGGTACGATGCGTTGTTACAAATCACAAACTTGGCATTCACGTTGTGGCGGGCTGCTGTCCACAGGGCTTGGATGGTGTACATAGCGCCGCCATCACCTGTAAGACCAATTACGGTAGCATCTGGATTTGCTAACTTGGCCCCAATTGCCCCCGGAATACCAACACCTAAAGAGCCGCCCCGGGTGAGAAAATACTGCCCCGTACGCTGAGGCGGCCAGTAACGCACAAATTCTGGTGAGCTGGTTAACGCTTCATCAAAAACAATTGTGTTTTCGGGTAGTTTTTTAACCAAAGCTTCTGCAAATTGCGCCATAGTTGGTGGGTCAGCATCGCGCTTGGCGTTATCAGCCTCCACAGCCGTTTGATGCTTTTGGGTTTTAGCACTCGCCAATTCGTCTGTACGAGACTTAGCTGCAGCTTGGAAGTCAGCAGATTGTTTGCGCTCGAGCAGCCCTGCCAATTTTTCTAGCGTCAGCTTAGGATCAGCCACAACCCCTATGTCTACGCGGTGGTTTTTGGCAATTTCATAAGCATTTAAGTCAATATGTAACACTTTGGCATCAGCCGCAAAAACATCACCAAGTTCAGGAAATACTTCAGGTAGTATGTAGGTCCCCACAATTAAGTTCACATCACCACGCTGCATAAGCGGCAAACTGGCTGACCCAAACATGTGCCCGGTCATGCCCTGGTAGAGCGGATGGTCGTAGCGCATGTTCACTTCACCGGCATCAGCTTCCCAAACTTCCGCGCCAAGGAGTTCAGCAACCTTAGTCAGGGCGTCTTGCGCGCCCGAATACGCCACGCCGTCACCTGTGAAGATCATCGGTTTGGCGGCAGCAAGTAGGGTATCAGCAAAAGCCTCGAGAGTTACGTCATCTGGCACTACCCGTGTTGATGGTAACGATGTTGGCCGCACAGGTTCTACAACTGGAGCGTCGAGTATGTCTTGCGGTAAACACACGTACACTGGCCCCATTGGCGGGGTGCTGGCAATTTTAATGGCCCGCCGCAACACCCTAAGCGTTGAAGCTGGGTCAACAACCATGGTTGACCACTTGGTAACAGGTTCAGCCAAAGCCACCAAATCGCCTGCC
>JBCCOX010000510.1:0-4096 GCA_039025155.1 Deinococcota bacterium
GTGGTTTGTTGGCATGATGGTCTTCTCGGTAGGCATGCACTGGCAGGGCATCTTAGCAGTGCCAAGGCGTGCCCACGTGTCTAACTTATCTGCTAACTTAGCAGGCACGTATTCGGATGGTGTGATCCCACGGTTCTTAACCGGCTTTGGCGGGATTATTTTGCTTTTTGCGGTCATTCTTTACTTCACCGTGTTTTTTGGCACACTGTGGGGTAAACGTATCCACAGAGAAGATGAAGTGGAAATCCCCTGGGCACCAGCCCACGTTGCGCCTAGCAATAACCGGGTGCTTAAAATTATGGACCACGTGTTTATTTGGTGGGCGTTTTCAGCGTTCATTGTTGCCGCAGCGTATGGGCCAACGCTATTCAATATTATTACCAACACGATGCGCGTACCTGGTTGGAAGTTTTGGTAAACATCGCCAAGATGCCAAAGTGCTGAGGCGTGGATAGTTGAATCATAGTAAGACAACGTAACGCAATAATTAAATACAGACTAAGGAGATGGCGGCTCGAGCCGCCATCTTTTTTGTGGCCAAATGTAATATCTGCGCGCAAAACTGAGGACTCGAGCGCAAATTCTCACATCACCTGCTGCCCATAATCAGCTGACCATCAACAGGTAGAATGCAGTTTATGACATTTATAACCCGCAATCCTTGTGATGAAGGTGTGATTCGTGGTGCTGGTGAAGGCTCACCTTGCGAAAAAACGGTTAAACCGTGGGTGTTGGTGGCGACGATTGCTGGCTCGAGCATGGTCTTTATTAGCGGCTCAACCTTAGGTGTTGCCCTGCCGTCTATTCAAACAGCACTTGGTGCTAGCTTGGTAGACGCACAGTGGATTACCAACATCTACATGTTGCTGTTAGCTGCACTCATTTTATTAGGTGGCTCGCTGGGCGATCACTACGGGCGGCGGCGAGTATTTCTCATTGGTGTAAGTGTGTTTACACTGGCATCTGCTGGCTGTGGACTGGCAACTTCAACCAATATGCTCATTGCGTTTCGGGCACTGCAAGGTATTGGCGGGGCGCTGCTAACGCCGGGTAGTTTAGCGATTATTAGTGCAACCTTTCCACAAGAGGAGCGCGGGCAAGCCATTGGGCTCTGGTCAGGATTTTCAGCCATGACATCAGCGTTGGGGCCTATTTTGGGCGGCTGGTTGGTGGATAGCCTCTCATGGCGGTGGGTGTTTTTTTTGCAAGTTCCCCTCGCGCTAGTTGTCATAGGCGTAAGTTTGTGGCGCGTGCCGGAAAGCCGTGATGACGAGGTATCTGGTCACATCGATATTTTGGGTGCAGGTTTGGTGACGGTGGGGTTGGGCGGCTTAACCTACGGGTTTTTGGAAGCTGGGCGGCAGAGTTTGGGATCACCGGCGGTGCTTGCTGCCTTAGTTGTAGGTGTAGTGTGTTTGGTTGCGTTTGTCGTGGTTGAAGCTCGAGTACGTGAGCCAATGGTGCCTTTAAGCATTTTTGCCTCGAGCAACTTTACAGGTGCAAACATCCTCACGCTACTTTTGTATGCAGGCTTGGGCGTGGTGCTGTTCTTTTTCCCGTTTAACCTCATTCAGGTGCAAGGTTACTCAGCGACGGCAGCGGGCGCAGCACTGTTACCGTTCATTTTGATGATGTCAATTTTGTCGCGTTGGTCAGGCAAGTTAGTTGACCAAGTGGGCGCACGTTTACCTTTAACTGTTGGACCAGCGCTAACGGGCGTAGGCCTGCTGATGTTTATGATTCCCGGCACAAGTAGCAACTATTGGACAGGTTTTTTTCCAGCGATTGTGATTATGGGGTTGGGGATGACGGTGAGTGTGGCTCCACTTACCACTACAGTAATGAATGCAGTGCCAGATCACCAAGCGGGGACGGCGTCTGGCGTGAACAATGCTGTCTCGAGGCTAGCTAATCTACTCGCTGTGGCGCTTTTAGGCCTTGTGATGTTGGCAGTGTTTGGACAGCAGTTAGGGGTAAATCTAGCGGAACTCAATTTATCTGAGGATGTAGTAATCAGAATTATGGCTAATCGAGCTGACTTGGCGGCGCTCGAGCCTCCTGCTAATCTAACTCCCAACGAACAAACCCAAGTTACCGATGCCATCAATCAAGCGTTTGTCGCTGGGTTTAGAGCCATCATCGCGTGTGGAGCGCTTTTAGCGTTTGCGAGTAGTGGCGTGGCCGCTGCGATGATTGGGCGGCGAGAAAAGGTTGACGTATAGTTTGTGCAGGTTCAGGGTCATCAGTTTATGTGTGTCAAGAGGTGTTTAACGCCTCGGGTGACAGCATCAACCGGAATATAAGTAGATGCCAATTGAAACCAACGCATGTGATGACATCATTCTAATAAGGGTGTTGAGTTAGCCGGAGCATTATGTTGGCAAATAGCAGAATGAACCTACAGCGACCTCAATAAAAAAAGGGATGACGTCATCAACCGCCATCCCTAATAATTCTGTCAATTTGATTTATGCAGCTGTGTACGCGCCATCCACAGGTAGGGCAATGCCGCTCACAAAGCGCGCTTCGTCACTAGCTAGAAACAGTGCAGCGTTGGCAACGTCTCGAGGTTCAGCCATACCAGCCAGCGGGTTATACGCTTCAAACTCTTTGCGTTTTGCCACTGGATCAACGTTACTGTTGATAAAGTGCTCAACCAAGGGTGTTTTTACGACCGTCGGGCAGATCGAGTTCACGCGGATGTGCTGTTGCCCATATTCTTGTGCAGCAGCCCTAGCCAGGTTCACTACGCCCGCTTTACTGGCGACATAGGGTGGAATATCTTTAAAACCAACTAAGCCAGCCGTAGAACCCATGTTGATAACCGAGCCGCCGTTACCAGCTTCTAACATAGCCTCAATCGCGTATTTCATGCCGTAGTAAACGCCGTGCAGGTTAACGTCAATGACTTTGTGCCAGTTGTCGAGGCTCGAGCTAGCTGTCGGTGCTTGCTCGCCATCAATCCCAGCGTTGTTCACGATAATGTCCAACTTGCCAAAATTACTAACCGTTTCTTTGACGAGTGCCTCAACTGCGCTGGCGTCGGTGACATCCGTCTTAATAAAATGCCCGCCGACTTCACTGGCAATCTTTTGACCAGCTTCTTCGCTTAAGTCAGCAATGACAACTTTTGCGCCTTCTTCTGCAAAGCGCTGGACAATTGCGTGCCCCAAACCTGAAGCACCCCCCGTGACAATTGCAACTTTACCGTCTAAACGTGCCATATGAATGAACTCCTTTATAAAATCATGCTCGTTACTAGTGCATGTGTACAAGCATGATAAAGATGTTGGGTGACATGTCTGCTGGTCATCAACCCCCTGTGGTGATTAGACAGCATGTATCCCCCAGTTCACAAGCAAACGTATCTGAGTGGTCAAGATGATGGCCTCAACCAGCCAAGCATTGTGCTTGTGAGAACAGTCCAACTCTAAAGCTAGGGCTCGAGCTAACACTGTAGTGGCTAATCAAGTTGGCGTTGCTGCAATGTGCTGTCAAGTTAAGCGTTTACTCAAAAAGTGTTCATCAAGTTGATGTGGAAGCTAAACAGGATGTAGCCAATTAGCCTACACCTGCTTCAACCGCGCTATAGTTTGCATATGGCGTTAACGCATCCCAAATTAACCTATCCCCAAACCCACAAAGTTGACCAAGTTGATGACTATCACGGTACGTCTGTGGCGGACCCTTACCGTTGGCTCGAGCAACCCGACAGCTCCGAAACTAAGGCCTGGATTCAAGCCCAAAACGACCTCACCTTTGACTATTTAGCTAAACTTCCTGACCGTGATGCTCTACGTAAACGCCTCACAGAACTGTGGGATGTCCCCAAAGCCAGCGTGCCATTTACGCGCAAGGGGCGCATCTACCAGTTTCGTAACAGCGGCTTGCAAAATCAAGATGTTCTGATGGTCAGTGACACCACGCTGGACGATATGCGTGTGCTCCTTGACCCCAACAGCTTGTCTGAGGACGGAACCGTCGCTTTATCTGGCATGGCAATCAGTCATGATGGCAATTTGTTAGCGTACGCAACCAGTCAAAGTGGGTCAGATTGGCTCAGGTGGCAGGTACGTGATATTGCTACTAGTCACGA
>JBCCOX010000511.1:0-4085 GCA_039025155.1 Deinococcota bacterium
CAATCACATCCCCAAAGGTTGCGCCAATCATAAGAACAGGTGCAAAAATGCCTCCCGACCCCCACGACCCAAGCGCAATTCCGGTGGTAAGCATTTTGCCAACGGTAAGCAGTAAAAGCGTGCTCATGGCGAGGGTATCACCTTGGAGGGCGTTGTTAGTTGCGTTGTAACCGCGCCCTAACAAATCAGGCAGGGCGAGTCCCAGGCAGCCTATCAATAAACCGCCTAAGCTCAGCCGGGCCCAGTCGGGAAGCCGCAAGCGGTTAAAAGCATCATCACACGACACAACTGTGCGAATAAATAAAATCGCTAAAAAGCCGCACAAAATGCCGAGCGCCAAGTACAAGGGCAGTTGATGGTATTTGTCAAAGCTGTAATCCGGTACGACGAACGCAGGAGCATCCCCCAAAAGAAGGCGCGACACGGCTGAGGCAGACACCGCCCCAATCACCACCGAGACAAAATAGCGGTTGTTAAACTGACCGAGGATGACCTCGAGCGCAAACAATACCCCCGCAATCGGCGCGTTGAAGGTTGCTGCCACCCCACTGGCTACCGCCACGGCCACCAAACTGCGGCGCTGTTCGTCATTCAGTTGCCATAAATCTGCTGCTGCTGAGGCAATAGCTGCGCCAAGTTGCGCCACAGGCCCCTCTGTCCCAAGGGACGTGCCCGTACCCACAGATAATGTGGTTGCAATAGGCCGCCACAGCATAATGCGCTTGGCAACTCGCCCACCAAAGTTAGAAACTGCCAGCATCACACTAGGAATGCCCGAGCCACGCACGTCTGGCGCCCACTTGGTAACAATCGGAGTGATGAGTAAGCCACCTAACGCTGGAATAAAGATCACCGTAAGTGCGCCCCATGTTTCACCTAAGTCGGCTCGCAAGCTGTGGATGAACACGCCCATGACATGCACCAAGCGGTCAAAGCCCACGGCTGCTAGCCCGGTAAGCGTGCCAATAATAAGCGCACTGACAATAAGTGCCATGGCGCTTGACGGGTGGCGCGGGCTAAGGTTGAGGTGCTCGAGCCTCGTCTTTAACGACTGTTGAAGTGATCTTGTAAGGGGTGGCACAGCCATATCCTCATGCTAGCGTACTTAAGTCAGCAAGGTATGATACGACCTTGAGCGTATCTTGATGATTTGAGCTCGAGCTTATAGCTGTGGTTCAAGTCATCACGCGGGAGACCACACCCATATCACATTGATGCGTTTAATCCGAGCCGTACACCTCATAGAATGTTCTTGAACTCATTAGGCTTATCCTAAAGTCATGCACACTACCTTACGGATTTTACAAATTGGGGTTGGCCTCCTCAGCCCACTCATAGCTCTTTTAGGACTCATGGCTGCCTTGAGTGGGGGCGGTATGAACCCAGCGTTCCAGCAAATTGGCGGTTGGTTAATGTACGTACCGCTTCCCTCCGCTGCTGTGGGTATCATCCTGTCACAACTTTTGTGGCGTTGGAAACAACCTTGGCTAGCCCTAATTGTGATTATTTTGCCGCTTGTCGTTTGGGCGGGGTTGTTGGTGTGGCTCGAGCAGCGCACAAATTTTTTCCTCACAAGATAGTATCTTAGATGCTTATAGATACCTGATGTAACAACATCATTTCACCTAGCCAATACGGAGACCTACCATGCCAGAAACAGCTTCAAAACCTATTCCAGACACGCTCAAAGATACGCTTGCCATCATTCAACGCGGTGCTGAACACCTTCACTCGGTGGAAGACTTAGTCGAGAAGCTCGAGCGCGCCGTAGCAACCAACACTCAACTGCGCGTTAAACTCGGCGTGGATCCGTCTAGTGCTGACCTGCACATCGGTCACGCGGTTGTCTTGCGCAAAATGCGCCAGTTTCAAGACTTGGGGCACAAAGTTGTGCTCATTATCGGCGACTTTACCGGTATGATTGGCGACCCCACCGGGCGCTCGAAAACCCGACCGGCGCTTACCCTCGAGCAAACCCGTGAAAATGGGCAAAGCTATGTGGAGCAGGCCATGCTTATTTTGGATGATGACCCAGATAAGCTCGAGATTGTCTACAACTCGAGCTGGCTCGAGCCGCTCAATTTCACTGATTTGGTCAAGCTTGCTGCCAAGTACACCGTCGCCCAAATGCTCACCCGCGAGGACTTCAATACCCGCTACAAAGAGGGCACACCCATTAGCGTGCACGAATTTTTGTACCCGCTTGCCCAAGCTTACGACTCGGTGGCGATTCGCGCGGATATTGAGTTAGGCGGCACTGATCAACTGTTTAACCTACTGGTCGGGCGCGATATTCAAAAAGATTACGGACAGGAAGCGCAGGTTGTACTCACGATGCCGCTGCTCGAGGGGCTGGATGGCGTCGAAAAAATGTCTAAGTCTTTAGGTAACTACATCGGCATTGCTGAGGCTCCCGAAAGCATGTTCAAAAAAGCCATGCAAGTACCTGATGCCCTTTTGATACGCTACTTTGAGCTTTGTACTGCGTTGGATTTAGACGAGATGCGCGCGCTCATTGACAGTGATGTTCTAGAAGCCCACCGCGTCTTCGCCCGCGAACTTGTGCGCGTCTACCACGGTAAGGACCCAATTACCCACGCTGAGGAACGTTACGACTACGTTGCTAAAGGTGGCATTCCAAACGATGTTCCCGAGGTTGCTATTGCCGCGAGCGAGTTACAAGATGGCAGCATTGGTATTTTGAAGTTGGCGACGTTAGCTGGTTTAACAGCTTCTAACGGTGAAGCGCGTCGATTGGTTCAAAATCGTGGCCTCAAGATGAATGGTGAGGCTATTACGGATGTGAAATTGCAGCTTAGTCTTGATGCACCGCTGGTGTTGCAAAAGGGCAAAGATAGGTTTGTGCGGGTGAAGTTGGGTTGAGGTTGTTGAGGTTTGAATGATGCAAGTTACCGTTGATATTGATGGCGATAAGCTGAAGGCGTTGCTCGAGACTGCTGATACAAATGACCTAACTCAGGCATTTGATCTCGCTATAGACGTGTTCATTCTCTTCAAAGCACGTGAACGGCTCCATACGCTTAAAGGGAAAGTTGATGTGCTGAGCAATGATGAAATTGAGCTAGGCGATAATGACGTACACGGTCAGCATCAGTAATCACAGGGTTAGTATATACTGTATACACACCACTAGTGGGAGGTTGTGATGATTACAAAAGTTTTTCAGAGTGGCAATTCTCAAGCTGTGCGAATTCCTAAAGAGTTTCGCCTCGAGCACGACGAAGTTGAAATTACTCAACGCGGTGATGAGCTTATTTTGCGCCCCATCAAGCAGCAAAGTGCCGCAGTAGCGTTTGATGCGCTCGTTGGCATAGAAGGTGAAATACAACGCCCTAAGATAAGCGTTGACGAACGCGACTGGTAATGTATCTGCTTGACACCAATACTTGCATTTTTATCATTAACCGCAGACCTGCTCAGGTACGCCATAAATTTACAGAAATTCAGCTTCATGAGCTTGCTATATCCAGCATCACGTTGTTTGAACTAGACTTTGGTGCGCGCAAAAGTACCAAGGTTGAAGACAATCTAGCCCAGCTAGACCGCTTTACCTCTTTGGTCACAGTACTACCTTTTGATGCAACTGCTGCACAAGAAGCCGGACGTTTACGCCATTACTTGCGCCAGCAAGGTACACCCATTGGTGATATGGACACGCTAATTGCTGCGCATGGGCTGTCAGTGAGAGCAACTGTTGTCACCAACAATACACGTGAGTTTGAGCGTGTTCCTGATTTGGTTGTGGAAGATTGGCTAGTCTGATATCAAAAGTTTTTACTTTCCACGTTCAACAAAAGGAGCAAAAACGGGTCTGACACTGTCACTTTCTATAGTCATGTCAAAAGTTCTGTTATATTTTTCAGCCATGTCTTCAAAGTTGTCTTCTGTGACAAGCTTATCATCTTTAGATAGCGTGACTTGAGGATTGTTGAATACGTAGACACGTTCAACAACATTAACTTCATCAAGTTTAATTGGGTGAGCTATGCTTAGATTTCGTAAATCCTCTTTGAAAGGTAAATCTATAGCATTTGGTTCTAAGACCACCTCATCACGTACCTTGA
>JBCCOX010000512.1:0-4084 GCA_039025155.1 Deinococcota bacterium
ATGCGCCCCCGCCTTGTGTATGAGGGTGAACGCAACAAAACCTTCACGCCAATTGAAGCACGTTGAGGTTGTCAATTCGTCAAACTAGGACGTTCAAAAGCTTTCTTGTGATGGTTGCATTGCACTGAAAAAGCAAACTCAGGTAATGAAACAGGCATCATCTCCATTAACGGAGGATGCCTGTTTTACATTATGTGGGATACTTGTTAAGCGGGTTTAGGCACTAGGCAAACTGTCTCGAACAGGTGTGAAGATGTTGTAGGTTTCAACGCGGTCGCTGTCCTTTGGGACGTGAGCACCGTGTGGGCGGTTACTTGCGATGAGCACAGCTTCACCAGAGTTTAAGGCGACGATTTCATCGTCAAATTCAAACACGAGCGTGCCAGTGAGGACGATGGTGAGTTGCTCAGCTTCATGACTGTGGCGGGAAAAGACGCTGCCGGGTTGATAGTAGTAGTGGATGAGCTCGAGCCGCTCCCCCGTCACCCGCCGCCGTTGCACCTGCTCAGAAAGTGCGGTAACAGGTAGGTCTGCGATCACAATTTTGCTACTCATGCTGCTACTGGCTCCAAATTTTTAGTGACGGCATCCAGTGCCTCCGCCATGGTGCTCACAATAAAATCAACATGCGTTTCATCAATCACAAACGGCGGGGCAAGTAGCGCGTGATCGCCACGTGTGCCGTCTACATTGCCGCCACCTTGGTAGATGTACAAGCCTCGTTCTAAACAAGCATGGCTAAACTTACTGCGAATATTTAAGCTAGCATCAAATGGCGTTTTGCTGGCTTTGCCCGCTACAAATTCAACACCAAGTAACAGCCCGCGCCCACGAATCACACCTACATGTGGGTGATTGCCCAAGGTTTCAGTGAGTTTTTGTTTGAGGCTGTTGCCTCGAGCCTGCACATTCGCAAGTAAGTCTTCACGCTCAATAATCTCAATAACTTTGAGTCCTACTGCACACGAGATGGGATTGCCACTGTAGGTGTGCCCGTGCCGAAAGTCACCTGTGGCAGTTTTTACGGCATCAAATACCTGTTGACTCACTAACACCGCACCCAGCGGCGTATAGCCCGCGCTAATGCCTTTAGCGGTGGTCATCATGTCTGGGACGACACTGCTGTATTGCATCGCCCACCACTTGCCGCTTCTGCCATTACCGCTCATAACCTCGTCAGC
The DNA here is from genome assembly GCA_039025155.1 of Deinococcota bacterium. Classification (GTDB taxonomy): domain Bacteria; phylum Deinococcota; class Deinococci; order Deinococcales; family Trueperaceae; genus JBCCBI01. Next base: position 1,182 of record JBCCOX010000512.1, read on the forward strand.
AATAAACAGCACGTCATACTGATCGCAAACCTCGCGGATGCGTTGCCAATAGCTGTCTTTAGGATGTCTGCCCGGTGCAGATGAACCGACGATGGGTTCGGCAATAAACGCGGCGACACTGTCTGGACCTTCGCTGAGGAGGGTGGTCTCGAGGTCATCTGCGCATTCCACCTGGCAGGTGTCAGGGTGCTTCCCAAACGGACAACGATAGCAAGATGTCGGTGCAATCATCGGCTGGGCAAGCATCATGGGGGTGAAAAGTTGCCGCCGCCCTATCTGCCCACTGAGGGCAAGTGCGCCTAAAGTAGCCCCGTGATACGAGGTACGGCGAGTAATCACTTTGTACTTGCCGGGGTTGCCCTTAGCAAGATGATATTGCCGCGCCAGTTTGATGGCAGCCTCGGTTGATTCAGACCCACCAGAAGTAAAAAAGACTTTGCTGAGCGGGTTGGGAGCGCGTGCCACCATCGCCTCTGCAAGGTCAATCATCGGCTGAGTAGCAAATTTGGAGACGTGGGCAAAGTTGAGCGTGTGTGCTTGTTGGGAAAGTACCTCGGTAACGTCCTTGCGACCATGCCCTAACGCGCAAACTGCCGCACCTGAGGCGGCATCCACATAGCGCTTCCCTGTATCATCTACTAGATGCACGCCCTCAGCATGGGTGATGAGGATGGGTTCGCGGCTTAAATCACGAAAAAAGGCAGCGGACTGAAGGTAAGACATGGATGAACTCCTCACACAGTCAATGATGATGGTATAACCGGGCACTTACACCGGGTACTTATATCATTTTAAGGTGAGGCCGCTGACCGACAACAGTTAGCGGAATCTGTCGAACAGTGTTTCCCACCACTCTGGAAAGTCCACCTCGGGGTTGTACGGGGTAATGTTAGCTTGAATCTCAGCAAGTTCCCAACCTGTTAAGTTAGCGAGTTGTTGGGATTCGCGCTGCTGCCGTTCCAGAACGCTTCGCACGTACTGCTCGCCTTCTTCACAGGTAATGACGCCATCAAACGGACGCTGTAAAATGTAACGTCCTTGAAAGTTGTCGCGGGTGTTGGTCACACGAAATTGCAAGTCTTCTGGGTGGCTCTCGCTGTCGTAGCGTAAGTGAAGGCGCGTTAAGTAGACGTTGGGCGCACCACCGCTGTTGTCAACATTCCAAAATACCCCTGCTTGGCGCAGTTCGTCATTGCTCAGGGGATCAGCCGCACAAGGGTCACACCAACTCATGTCCCATGCGTATTCCAAAAAAGCCACGCCGCGACCTTCTTGCTCGCGTTCGCTGACGGTTTGAAACATGCTCACGTAAAAATCTGCAAAATTTTCGTCGACGTATTCAGGTAAGTTCACGTCAGACGGAATGTTCACCATGCGGTAGTTGTCGGTAACAATGCGCCCCTCTGGAGAGAGCAAAAACACCACTAAGTCTTGCTTGCCTGCCGCGTTGACTGTACCCAGTTTAATGGGCAACATAAGCTCGTCTGACTCAAAGGCCATCACCAGCGGGCGTAAAAAGACGTTGCCACTGCTTTCAAACTCGTCTAAGTTGACCCTCGCTACAAAAAAGTTCATGCCCATGGCGATGTAGCGGTTAAAAATTTCAGTAGCACCTGTAGGGATGTTGTAGTCGTTTTGGAGAAGCCAGGTCTCGAGCCCATTGGACTCCTCTGCAGAGAGAATCAAAATATCGTACTCACCCACACTAAACGATGCTTCTACTGTAACGCCAAGTGCGTCACCAGTGGATGGAGCTGCAGACTCCATCGTAGGCGCACTGGGAAGGATGTCAAACATACGTTCGCGGTCACGCATCCAGCAAGGGTCTTCATCAAAATACTCAACCAAACGCGGCGCACTGTAGGCATCAATGCGGTCAAAAATGCTGGCACTTCCCACCTGAATCTGCGATTCCTCAAACACATAGGGAATGGGCACGACCAGTGCAAACTCGTTCACCTCACCCCGGTAGTCATTCGCCATCGACAAAACGGTACGGTTACCGTCTCTAGCGATAATGACTTTGGATGCTTCGTTGAACAGTTGGCTGTCTGCTTTGCCGACGTAGAACCCGCAAAACGCTTGCGCGCTACCAAGCACACAAAAGATAAGTCCGATGAATAGATGTTTCATAATGCCTCCTAGAAAACGACTTAAAGGTGAATTTGGTAATGTGTCTAGGTATACATTACTCGAGGCGCGTCTGATATGCGTGTGAAAGGTAGTAACATTGAGGTTTACATAGATGGCTCAAAACTATCAAATACGCTGTCCCACCAATCTCTAATGTCAATTTCTGGGTCGTAGGGCGTAATGTTAGCTTGAATCTCAGTCAGTTCCCAACTTGTTAGGTCAGCGAGTTGTTGGGCTTCGCGCTGTTGGCGCTCGAGCACTTCCTGCACATACACTTCACCCTCTTCACAGGTGATGATGCCATTAAAAGGGCGCTGCAAGATATAACGCCCCTGAAAGTTTTCACGGTTGTCAGTGACTCGAAAGCGTAAATCTTCTGGATGACTTTCGCGGTCATAACGAAGGTGGAGGCGAGTTAGGTAAACATTGGGTGGCGTATTAGATCTCGTAGTGGTTGTTACAGTGGGCTGAATTGTAGGAACAGGGACAGGTGTATTGGGCGCATTAGAAATAACTCTAGGTGAAGGCGTAGGGACAGAACGTACCCCAACCACATTCCAAAAAACTCCTGCTTGGCGTAACTCGGTATCGTTTAAAGGGTTAGCGGCACAAGGATCACACCAGCGCATATCCCACGCATGTTCCAAGAAAACAACGCCACTTTCGTATTGAGCGCGGTCAGCAAGGGTATCAAACATGCTGACATAAAAATCTGCGAAGCTTTCATCGACATACTCTGGTAAGTTAACCTCTGAAGGAATATCAACAAC
>JBCCOX010000513.1:0-4081 GCA_039025155.1 Deinococcota bacterium
CATTTTCCTAGAGACGTTCAACGCGCTAGCAGAAGACGCGCGCAGCGCCATTGTGCCTTTTGCCGAGCTAGAAAAAAGCCCGAGCGCATGCACACCTACCGCATTACACCTTTGTCGTTATGGAACGCGGCCAGTGCTGGCCTGGTGAGCCAGGTGATGGTGGAGGCTTTAGAGTACTACGCTAAGTTTTCGGTGCCGGCTAATGTTATTACCGATATTCGTGAGTTGGTGGGGTGGTAGGGGCGGGTTTGCATTCAGCAGCGAGGGCGCGTCCTAGCGATCGAGGTGGGGCTGATGATCAAGCTCTGCTACTAGAATTATCGAAACATCGCAATATTGCCACCTTGCTAAAAGAACACTTAAGCGAGTGCGCGTTTATGTTGCCGCTCGTACACCTCGGGGTCATCAAACAAGAACTGCTAGCATTGGGTTGGTCTGTTAAGGACGAAGTGGGCTACGGCGAAAGGCTCGAGCCCCTTCTCGACATCATTTAAACAGGAGGCAGCCATGAAATCTCACTCCCGAACTCAATGGTTGGAAAACGGCAGCATCGCACTAGCCACGCTTGCCCTAGGCATTATGGCAGGCTTTTTCTGGACCTACACGTTTAATGTAAATCTGGCCATGCTCGAGCTAGACGGTGCAACCTACGCAACCGTCCAATCTTTGCTCAACGTCAATGTACGTCATGTTATGTTTTTTAGTTTTTTCTTTGGTGCTGGGGTGTTGTCGGTGATAGCAGTCATCAGCAATGGGGGCAAGTGGCGCTCGCTGACGTTTTGGCTTTTGCTGATTGCTTGCATGAGCTATGTTGTCGGCATCATTTTCTTTACGCGCCAAGTTAACTTACCGCTGAACTATTACACAGAATCGTGGAACCCGCAGCAACTTCCAGACGATTGGGCAAGTGTGCGCAGCCAATGGAACCGTGCCAACAGTTTGCGCGTTGGCACGTCGGGACTTGCGTTTGTGTTGAGTTTAAGTGCGCTACTAAGTCGCACTCAGCAGCCTGTCAGTATAAGTCGTTCGACACGCTAACTGGCGTTAGTCACTATCTTCAGATGGTTCAGTTTCAGCTACTACAAACTGCACGCAGTGATCTTGGGCATCCGCACCCTGCCACGCGCCTAGGGGTGAGCGCCGCAAGTTGGAAATAAGGCGGCACGCACGACCGTCTTCAGAAATCCAGTAAACCTGTTTGACTTCCCAGGTGGATAAGCGCACGGGTACTTCAGACAGAACCTCAAAATAGATGCCGTCATCTATTTCTTCAGTCGCTGAAAGTGACAAGTTGTTACTGTGGTCATCTAACACAGCTTGAACGCTGGTTGGCAGACTTTCTTGAGCGTAGGCACTCATTGCAAATACGCTTGCGAGCAAAAAGCTGGCGAGATAAAACCATTTCATGAAACTTAGTATAGACCTTAAGCTGCTATTCATGGTGATGATAAAGCCTTTCACAAGGTTGCATGAAGCCCAGTTAAAGGTAAGGCTCAGTTAGAAGATTTGCTGCCGCGTGAGGTTGTTGATGCCTTGCTGCTTCCTGAGGTGGGTTTTGGGGTGTTTTGGTATTTCTCGAGCTCTTTGAGCAACACATCTGGACTGGCAGCATCTTTAGCCACAGGGTCTTTAGATGGTGACTTTTGAGATATTGGCTGTGAAGTTGTAGGTGGTATGGGTTGTGACTTGCTTGATGTATGTTTTGATGCGCCTAACGGCTTTGTGTAAGAAGACTTTGGGGGTCTGTGAGGGGCTTTCAATGTTGCTGACGGTTGACGCGCTTGCCGCAAGCGTCGGTACTTAACAGCAAATGCTGCAGCGGATAAAGCGGCATCATGTGAGGGTGTTGCAGCTTGTGACAGAGATGTCTTGTGACCCTCTCGAGACGTAACGCTGTCTTGAGTCTCAACGTCTTGAATCTCAGCGTCTTGAGCCTCAGCAGTATGAGCTTGGGCATGGCTGACATCGGTAGCTGTGGCATCAGTATCGGTAAGGTCTAATTGACTGTGTGTAGCAGCATCAGCTTGAACGTGAGCTTGGGTGACCTCTGCCGGCTGTGTGTTTGGTGGGGTGTCGTCAACCTCAATACGTGGGGCTATCTCAGGCTGGTTGTTGACGGTTGCCTCAACTGCAGGTGAGGCAGGTTTAGTTGAGCTTGTGGTTTTAGGTTTGGTCACGTTGAAGCGCTTTTTGGCCTCCAGCAAAAAGTTATACGAAAGTTCTTCGTAAAAGCCAGTTAAAAAGCCAAAGACACTCAAAAACGCAAACTGCGCGCGGAAGCGGCTGGGGTCGTCAATGCCAATGATGCCGCTAAGACCCTCACCTGTACCATCTGAAAAAAGTCCCGGAAACAGCGCAGTAATGGCAAAAAAGCTAATTGAACTTAGAATCACGCTCAAAATGGGTTTAAAAAACAGCGACCTCGAGTCACCAACAATGCTGCCCTCTTCACTCACGTATTCGTTTAAAAGTGAGGCCACGCTGCCAATGGCACTCCAGATGATAAGCACGGCGGGCACGCCAAAAAACTCGACCCGTAAGACGGTTGTCACAAACAGCGGGTCAAACGCATAGCCTGCCACCACAAACTGAAAGACAATAAACGTTAGCGAGGCCACAAAAAAGAAAAAGGTGCGCAGTAAGGCAATTTCTTCTGAAGAAGGTAGGCGCAAAAGCACCCTAGCTTCCTCGAGCTGCCCTCCTAGCCAGTCTATGTCGGGGTCTGGTGAGGCTAAGATGCGGCGGCTCGAGGCCACCGTGGCGCGAATTTTAGCAGCGGTAATGTCACTGATACGGCGGTGGGTGAGTTCTGCCTCGAGCAAGTCTGCCTCTGCCAGATAGGCGTCAAGACTGTCTTCGCCGACCAGCCGCTCAGCTCGAGCGCGCGTGTTGGAATAAGCATTAAACCGCAAAAAATACACCAGTTTATCTATGTTTACCGCAGCAATGCCCAACATCACCGAAATGTAAATGGAACTGTTGAGTGTGCCAATAAAGTTGTAATAAATTGCTAGCACAACAGACCAAATCGAAATTTGAATTTTGATGTTGTTTTCGCTTCTGCGCCTTCTGCGCCTTCTGCGTTTGGCGTGCGCAGGCTGACTGCCCGCCACGTGCTTATCACGACTCTCCTGCGTGCGAAGATCACGTGACTCAAAGCTGCCAACCAAAAAAACCAGCAGCGGTATCATCAGGGGTAACGGGGAATTGAGCAGGGGCGCAAAGGGTAACAGGGTTTCCTGCAAAGCCTGCCAAAAGACATCGAACCAAGTCATAAGATTAATCTACTCCTACATGTGTCCCCAATAAGCGCGGCTAACATAAACATGTCTTGAGTTTAGGACGAATAGACTTAACACCCTCCCAAAAGCATCACAGCCGAGCGTTACGACGGGCTTGATGAGGGTATCTAGGGCAGCTACTTAGGCTGATAATTGTACAAACATGGCTGATTTTTTAACGACATTACGCACCCATGCTGGTGAGGACATCTTTAGCTTGCCGCTAGGCCAGCGCGAAGTCTACGTGGTAGCTAACCCGGTTTTGGCTGAGGCTGTGCTGATACGCCACAAAGACCGTTTTGTGAAACTTGGCGGAGACGGCAAAGCCTCTGGTCTAGCGGCCCTACTCAGGGAAGGCCTTCTGACCAACAGTGACCGTGAAAGCTGGTTTGGACAGCGGCGTATGATTCAACCGCTCCTTTACAAGCAGTCGCTGAGTGGCTGGGCGGAGGTGATTGCTGAACAGACGAAGCTGATGCTAGCAAGTTGGCAGCCTCGTCAAGAAATTGTGTTGGATGAAGCTTTGCTCGAGGCCACCCTTGCCATCATCTACCCGCTTATATTTGGCATCACTGCAAGCGAAGCTTTAGCTAGCTATGGCAGCCTCATCCGCTTGCCGCTCCAGCTTGCTACTGCCAAAAAACGAGACGTGCGCGCGCTGCGTGCGCAAGTTGATCCTATCATTTTAGAGTTGATTCAAACCCGGCGGCAGGCTGTTGCAAGTGCGTCAGATGTAGACGTATTAGATACAGACCTTCCAAGACCTTTACTTGACGCGCTGATTCACGCCAAAGATGCCA
>JBCCOX010000514.1:0-4079 GCA_039025155.1 Deinococcota bacterium
CACCGATAAGCTTGAGCACGCGCCCTTGTGCATCTTGCAAACGGCTTGCCCGCAAGGTGATGACAACGCCGGAAAATACCAGCAACTCATCTAGCAAATACACCAGCAGATAAACGGCTAGCAAACTAGCAAATCCCAAACCACTAACCGACCCAGCAAGTAAACCCGACCAAATAACTGGAAATCCTGCTGTACACGGTAACTCCACCAAAGTCACGCCCAGCGCCAAAGTTGCGGTGGTGGCAATTGTGCCCCACGTTAAGGTTTGCATTTGCAAAACACCACGCATTTTTTTGTAGAGTCCGGGTTTGTGGCTGTCTGAAATAGTGAGCGACGGCCCCTGCTTAAACGCCACGTAGTCTTTAATGTTGATGGCTGCCATGCCCAGCGCTACAACTGCCACGGCAATCTGCACCTGTCGCAAATAACCCACATAACTTAAGGTGCTAAACACGCCCGCTATAAATAACCCGTACACGGTCGCTGTCACCAACAAAAAGGTGATGCCAACCGTAAACACTTTACGTCGACTGCGTGCGTGAATGACCATCGCCAAAAGCAGTGACAGGACCCACAACGAGCAAGGGTTAAAGCCGTCTACTAAAGCAATGAGTACAGTAGTTAGGAGAAGGGGCTGAGCGGCCAGCTCGATAGCGCCAATAAACGGCAAGCGCACCTGAGTTGAGGTCGTTGAGGGTGACGTAGCTGCTGTTGAGGTCGTTGAAGCACTCTCAGATGTAACCGCGTTTTCGGATGTGCCCGCATTTGGTGTCACCGCATTTGGTGTGCCCGCATTTTGTATCGGGGTAGCTTCCGGCTGATAGGGCGAACTACAGCCAACGTTGACGCACACCCCAACCTGATTCTCAATCTCAGCTTGAATGTGCTCAGCATAGCCCACCCACACTCGCTCGCCAAGGAAGATAGCAGGCACGCCGCCAACCTCAGTGTTGTAGGCTGCAGCAAAAGTTTGTAGGAGTTCACGATTATCCGCGTTGTACCAGACTTCAAACGACTTAAGCTCGAGCGTCGGGTAGCGTGTTTCTAATTCAGCCAAAAACGGTTTTGCCGCCGCACAGTGAGGGCAACCGTCTCCCCAAAAGAAGGTAAGCGTGGCGGGTTGTTTCACCAGTTGCTCAGCTTGCGGTTGTGCTGCTTGGGATTGGGCTAAGGCTGTTGCGTGCAACAATACCAACCACGCTAGTATCGCAACAATGATCCAGCCTTTATATGATTTCACATCTAAGCGTACTGTTGAATCTAGACGTGCGCTTAACTCTGAGCGTCCTATCATGATGCATTCCCTTGCTTTCCTATGCTTAGAAAACATCATTTGTATTGATTCCGTTATTCGCAGACGTCATTTAGGGGACGCCATAGATGTTCTCTAAGCTTGTGAGAATTTTCTGAGATCTAACTAATTGCCTTTAGCATGACAACTGTGCGCCGCCTTACCAAGGGCAAGATGTCCTCACACATATTCATGATAGTCGAAATCATTCAGACACAAAATCTAATACGACCAGACTCAAGTTTGTATACAAGCTGACATACAGCATGATGTATCTCCCTCTACACTGGCATCTATAGAAGGGAGCACCCGTGTTTAAGCTCTTTAGCATTAACGATGCCAATACATTAATTTCGACCGTAGACGCTACCTTGCAAGAGATGCAGGCGGCTGCTCGAGACCTAGCCAAATTACAAGCTACGCTGGCAGACACTGCTGCTAGCACTGTTCAAGCCCGCAATATCGCCACTGAAATGTCGTTTTTAGCCTCAGAGTTGCAAGAACAACATCAGTCCTTAGCGCGTATGGGCGTGTTTATTAGCGACCTCGAGCGCGGCCTTGTTCTGTTCCCTAGCCAGCTCGGGGCTGAGGTTATTCACTTGTCGTGGCAACAAGGCGAAGCTGCTATCACTCATTATCATGGTCTGTTACAGCGCCCCGGCGTTGTTAATGAACGCTTACCCTTGCCTGACGAGTTTTTGCGCCGCCATGCAGGAGCGGCTCAGGACGGCCACCTGCCGCAGCTTGATGGCAGCACTGCCGAGAAGCGTCTCACCACCTTAGTTACAGAGGTCACAGAGGTCACAGAGCAAGCTCCAAGCATCGGCGCATCTGCTTAGCTAAAAACTCTCATACCTACAATCACAACACATTGACACAATACATACTATCAGGTTTGTTAGTGTGTATTTAAGTATATATATATTCAAATCACTTTTTGGCACTATCTTCACGCCATCTAAAGGGCGGGAAATATAGGCTAAAATCGCGTCCCAGTAAGTCTTTGTACTTGCTGTAGTGACCTGTGAAGCCCCTTTTCACAATAAAAAATTACACTGTACCTACGCAAATGTGAGCAATCTGTGATATAAGGCATAGTAGGTTTTGGGAAGACTTACAGTTTTTGTAGGTAAAACTACTATTCACTGTTTTAAAGGAGTTAACTATGTCTAATTACGTTTTGTCTCATTCTTGGCGGTTTTGTGCCATATGCGTGCTTAGTGCTCTGCTGCTTACGCTCTCAACAGCCCAAGCCCAACTCCCTAGTGGTGCGTCTCAAGCTGCACCTGTGCAATACGTAGATGTTCCAGCCGGTCACTGGGCTGCTGAAGCCATCAACCAACTCAGTGAACTCGGGATTATCACAGGCTATCCAGATGGCTCGTTTGGCGGTACGCGCCCGCTTAACCGCTACGAAATGGCAGTTATTGCCGTGCGTATTTTGGCCTATGTAGATGCCGTTGTTGCCGCTGCTAGTCAGGGTGATATGGGTATGAGCGAGCAAGCCACTAGCGACATGCAAAGTGATGCTATGGACATGGCAGATATGAGCGATGTTACGGCCCGCATCAACATGATTGAAGACGCCCTAGAAGAAACCGCCACGCAGGCTTTTGTGGCCCAGCTCGAGGCTCGCATTGCTAGGCTAGAAGCTGAACTAAGCGCCCTACAAGATGGCATGATGAGCGGTGACATGATGGACGGTGAGGGCGACGAAGTTGTTGTGATTGTTGAAATGTCTGACGATGACGATACTGACGACACCACTGGCGAAGCCATGATGGAAACCAGCGACGATGATATGACCGACATGGAAGATATGGACGACACTATGGCCGGTGATGACATGGTCAGTGTAGGCGGTCCTAACGGTGAACTGGCTGAAATTTTGCCTGCACCCGTTGAACCTAGCGAAGACCACCCCCTCTTTTTTGGGATTGGACCCGGCGTGCTCTCGAGCCAAGGGTTTTATGTAAGCTTGTACGGCGGCTATGACGAAATTCTAGGACCCATCAGCGTGTTAGGCCGCGTGATCTTTAACGACATTGCAGATGAAGTACGTTTTAGCGGAAGCGGCATCTACCGCTTTGATCTGGACATTCTTCCGCTGCCAGTTGAATACTACGCCGGGGTAGGCTTTGGCGCCACCCTTCGGTCTGAAGACAGCGCGTTCCTCATGGAGTTTCCAATTGGTGCCGAGTACTATCTCTCACCACGGTTGAGTTTATTTGGTCAAGTCACCATGGGCTACGACTTTGCGCCCATTGACGAATTTACAGCAGATGTTGCTTTAGGGATTAACGTTCGTTTCTAATAAATTCTTACTTACATACATTGAGAGGCATCATATTGAGAGGCATCCAGTGGATGCCTCTTTTTTTGTGTCCTACAAGCTTATTGTTTAGAAAGAGGTAGACATACCTTTTTATTTAAGGTATACTGAGCTAGCTCGAGGAGGGCTAGTATGTCCCAGTTATCCATCACCACTAGTGCGGTGTCCGGTTCTACGTATCCTGTGAATCAATACACACCTTCACAATCAGACTTAGAACCACCATCTACAGCGCCTAATAGCTACTTACAGCACGATCCGCGCCCCGACCTTGTAGAAGATAGTCATTTGTGGGAGCTTGTGTTGAGGGCGTTAGCAAGAGATATTGAACCCTACAGCATCTTAAAATCGCTACGCTTTGCAGGTGCTTATATTGATGTTGACCGAATTGTCTGGCGTCATCTCGACCTTGTTATGCCAGAAGAAGACGTTCTCGAGGGTTTCTTAATGCCTCAC
>JBCCOX010000515.1:0-4075 GCA_039025155.1 Deinococcota bacterium
ATGGTGAGGGTTGGCATGTTGGCAACACGCCACGCAAGGACAAGTGCAGCAGCCGCAATCACCAGTTGCCAAAGCGCTGTAAATATCACCAGTCGATTTGCTCGTGGCGTTAAAGTTACACGCTGCTGATGACTACCTAGCGCACTTAAACCAGCCATGTCGTCACCTTAATCTTTGTATTCAACTGCTGAATCACGATTGTCACCTTCCTATCAGCAGAGTTATATACCTTTAAAAACGCTCTAACAAATACCAATGTTTTTTGATACAACACTTCTCAGGTGCAACGTTGATATGAATATGTGCTGTATTATCTGACAAAATGTCTCCCGGAACACGTTTATTATAAGGCTCGAGCTAAAGAAAAGAGCAGCCCCAAAGGACTGCCCTTGTTGCCCAAAATGGGGTCATAGGTTAGTTAAACAAGGTTACTCAAACTCAGGAGCAACTTGTTGGCAAATATCTCCAGCAAACTGTTCTGGGCTAAGCTCACCGTTAAATACGGCCGTCACGCTGTTGCCGTAGGCGGTGTCGATAGCTGGCCAGTTACCTGCAAACAGAGGCGCTTCGGTGCGTACATCACTAGCCGTTGTGCCATCTACAAAAGCTTGGTTGTTCACACCACTGTCGGGTAATGTTCCCAAGAAAAGCTCGATGGCAGCATCGGTTGCGCGACTAGGAATGTTAGCACCAAGTGAGGCAATTTGCCCTTGAATTTCAGCACTGGTGAGGCGGGTCACCAACTCCCAAGCTTGCTCAGGATTTTCGGTTTCAGCGTTCACCACGTAGGCACCCCAGAAAAGCCAGTTGGTGGCTTCACCACTTGGGCCAATGGGTAGAGGAGCTACATTCCAGCCAAAATCAGCGTTGGCGATGGTACCGGGGGTGGCCCAGCGGCCATTTAAGAACATGCCAACGTTGCCAGCTAAGAAAGGCGGCTCGCTATCGGTTCCCCAAGGCACTGCCCAGCCGTTTTCAAACATGGCGTTGGCAAACGACAAACCCTCAACGGTCGCGGCGTTGTCAAGCCCACAGGCGGTAAAATCATCATTAAAAAAGCCGCTACCTGCTGCATTGACAAAGTAGCCCCAGTTAGCCCACCAGGCATTCATACCAAAGCCAAAAACCTCTTCGCCAAGCCCACTAATTTCTTCGGCCGCTTCACCAAAGCTGTCCCAGTTCCAGTCGCCTGTACCGGGGTAGTCGAGGCCGGCTTCGTCGAACAAATCTGCGTTGTAGTAAATGGCAAACGCAGACACGTCTCTGGGGACTCCCCAGAGCGCAGCACCATCATCAATTGAGGTGGTTAAGAAACCCATTGGGCCAGCGTAAAAGTCGCCCTCGCTGTAGTCAGCATCAGCAGCAGCAAGATCAGCTAGGTTAAGGATGAGACCTGCTTCAGCAAAGCGGGCAACATCTGTTCCCGGAATCCAAAAGACATCTGGCGCGGTGCCAGCTTCAATTTCAGTGACCAGCACATCTTGGTAGCTGGCGCTTTCCGAGCCACCGGGTTCGTACTCGAGCGTCACGCCGTCCCAAGCAGCATCAATATCATTGTTAGCGCTTTGGTAGACATCAATTTCAGCTTGGTTATCGGGTCGGGTGCGCCACCGCAAGCTGACATCCTGCGCAACACCCGTTGCTAGTAGAACTGCTATGAGCAGCACACTTCCCAAACGTAATTCTTGACGGTTAACCATAGTTCCTCCTTGAACTTATTAAGTGGCACTCCACACGTTCACTGCTACCCCTGTTGACACAAGCTGGCAGGCAATTCATGTTAATGCCGATGTTCGTTTGTTATGAACCTTCTTAGTTTACTCGAGATAATCGCCCAGTACAACACACCCACAACACACTCACAACACAGCTAGTGGCGCAAGCAATTGATTAACTCACTATTAGGAAAAGCCTGCCAACTGCAAGCATTATGTAGGTTGGGACACAAACTAAACTTAACACCGTTAAGTAAAATGACTCTGTTAAATCATGTGGCACTGTGTTAACTACATTTGTGTCAACATGCAAAATGATTTACTGTTTAGGGGTTTTTGTAAATGGTTCTATCTTACGGCAGCAGACAAGCTGGACACGGTACGCTAGTGGAATCTACAGGTGGCTATATTTTTCCCGATGGTCACTGCAGTTGGTCTAGCCACGCTTTAGTAAAGCTTGTAAGACGCTGGTCTAGCACATCTTTACTGCTTTACATAAACATTCAAATATGTTGCGAAGCTTTCTACACCAGATTACTCATGTTTTCTTCAAATGTTAACGACCGCCACTTAAGCTCTCTTGGGTGTAAATTAGTTCAACCTCACTATACTTACGCAACTAATGAAATAAATGCCAGTACTCTGATTAATCATACGGGTAGTAAATTTGTGCTGTTTAATGCACCTGTTGCGTATGTCTACGCGCTTCCCGGAAAGGATTTGTGATGATCTCACTCATTCGCTTTTTTGTTAAGCGCTACGTATTTTCAATTAGTATTTTTAGCGCGGTTGTCTTTTTTGGGATCGTGAGTAGCATTGGTATTGGCGTCAATTTGCTACCTCAATTTGATGTTGCCGTCATCGGCGTCACCACGTTCTACCCGGGTGGCGGTCCGGAGGAAGTTGCCAGTCAGGTATCTGAGCCGCTCGAGCGGTCCGTTGCCACCCTACCCGGCATCAGTTTGGTGGAGTCGTTTAACTCCGAAGGCTTGTCTATCGTCATTGTCAGTTTTAATGATGACGTCGACGTCGATCAGGCCGCCGTAGATGTTAATCAACGCATTAGCACCGTACTGGACGAACTTCCTGACGATGCCAGCTTACCCACGCTGCAAAAATTTGGACCTACCGAAGACCCTATTATGAGTATCGCCGTGCGCGTACCTGGGGCCGACCTACGCGAAGTTCAGGATATTGCTGATGACATCGTTAGGATTCAACTGCAGCGCGTGCCCGGAGCGGCAGACGTACAAATCATTGGTGAGGTTGACCGCGAAGTTCAAGTGCTTTTAGATCCTGACGCGCTCGAGCGCTACAGCTTACCCGCTGGACAAATTGCAGCTGCTATCGGTAATTCTGCCCTGGACGTACCGGCCGGTAGTTTGGATTTGCGGCAAGGGCGTATTTTGCTGACCGGGCGCAATCAACCGACCAGCATTGGCGAGGTTGAAGATATATTGGTCGATGCCACTCGAGGTTTGCGCGTGTCGGACGTGGCCGCTGTACGCGATACTACCGAGGACGTCAACAGTTACGCCCGCTTAAACGGTGAGCCCATTGTACTGCTCGAGGTCTTTAAGCAGTCCGATGCCAACGCCGTAGCCGTGGCCGAGGGCGTTCGTACGACACTCAACAATCTGGAACTCCCCCAAAATGCTGAAGCTATCGTTGTATTGGACAGTACCGAGTTTATTGCCAACTCGGTTAGTGACACCATTCGTGAGACGGTCCTAGCCGTGTTTATCGTGGGGCTTATTATCTTGCTGTTCGTAGGGCGCTTGGGCTCGGTGTTTTCTGTGGTCATCGCCATTCCTATTTCTTTTTCAGGTGCGCTCATTGCCTTTGCACTGCTTGGCTTTACCTATAACATCATCTCGCTTTTAGCGGTGACGGTAGCAGTAGGTCTCGTTGTAGATGACTCGATTGTAATTGCTGAAAACGCCACCCGCTACCGCGATATGGGCTACAGTGCGCTCGAGTCTGTTTTCAAGGGTGCAGGTGAAGTTAGTACACCGGTACTCGCGTCCACTTTGTCACTTTTGGCGGTGTTTTTGCCCATTTCGTTTTTACCAGGTATTTTGGGGGACCTTTTCTCGGAATTTGGGTTAACCCTCGCTGCCACCATCGCCACCTCTTATTTAGAAGCCATGTTCTTTTTGACCGTGCGACTGGCTTACTTACCCGACCCTTACCTGGCCAATTGGCAGACCTTTGGCGGCGCGTTCAGCAAGTTTATTAGCGACATACGCCGCAATCTGCACGCCCTACGCCGTCCTGGTATGTACGTTCTCATGGTCATTGTGGGACTCGCCGGATTTATTGCACTAAGAACAGCGTTTGATGGACCCACACCACTTAGC
>JBCCOX010000516.1:0-4075 GCA_039025155.1 Deinococcota bacterium
GGGATGTTTTTTTAGTTAGTTGATGTGGATGCTACTCGAGCCACGTTGTGCGTAACCCCAAGTAACTCGTGTTGGGATAGTGCTCAAACCCTTGCACGTTAGGACGAAGGGCTTCGTACTGCGCTGAGTGAAACAAAAATACATACGGAGCCAAATCGAGTAGGCGTTCTTGTAGGGTTAAGTAAATTTCGCGGCGGGTTTCTTGGTCGGCAGTTGTGCGCCCTTGGTCAAGTAGCCTGTCAATTTCATCGTCAAAGAGTTGACTGCGGTTGGTGGGGCTGGACGAATGAAAATGCACATAAAAGTAATCGTCTGGATCAGCTTGACCCGAGCTTCCTAAGATAGTCGCTTGAAAATCACGCTCGAGCGTCCTTGGTAAATACACACTCCAGTCTTCAGCCACAATGTTGGTGGTAATCCCTAGTTCAGCCAAGTTAGCTTGGATGATCTCAGCGGGATCGCGCAAAAAGTCGTAGGTGCTTGTTACATATAGCTCAAATTCAAAGCCGTCCGGATAGCTAGACTGCGCCATGAGCTCTTTGGCGCGCTCGAGGTCAGGTGTGTTATACGGGCTGGACTCAATGGCGTAGTAGTTGCCCGCTGGAATAGCTGTCCCTGTTGCCACGACACCGCCCGTGCCAAACAACGCTAAATCGACCACTTGCTGCTTATCTACTACGTGAGAGACGGCTTGGCGCACCAAAGGATCGTCAAACGGGGGAAGTTGCGTATTTAAGTACATGGCGCGGAAATTCGCTGATAGACCGCCCACAATACTGACCTCAGGGTTGGCCTCGAGCAAGGGTACATCAGCGGCTGGGACGTACTCAATCCAGTCCACCGCACCCGTTTGCACGGCGGTGGTACGCGAAGCTGGGTCAGGATAGAACGTAAACGTGATGCCATCTAAATAAGGCAGCGGGTTGCCATCATCGTCCGTTGCCCAATAGCCGTCATATTTCTCGAGTACCATGCGCGTTTGCGGGATGTACTCTACAAAGCTAAACGGCCCTGTTCCCACAACTTCCGCATTGAGGTCGTTGTCATTGGCCGTAGCAACATCTTCAGAAACAATGACGTTCAAACTAAACGCAAGCACAGAAAGAAGCGGGCTAAAGGGCTGCTCGAGGTTAATAACCACCGTGAGGTCATCGGTTGCTACAACGTCTGTAATAAGCGCAAAGTTACCTGCTCGTGGCGAGGCAATGTCTGGGTCTTTGATGCGATTCAGTGAAAACGCCACATCTGAAGCTGTGAGTGCGTCCCCATTGTGAAAGGTCACACCTTCACGTAAGTTAAACGTCCAACTTAGCCCGTCATCGGCGGGTTCCCACGATTCTGCCAGGGCAGGCACAATTAAGCCGCTACTATCGAACATGACTAGAGTGTCGTAGACGTTCTCGAGCATGTTACGGGTCGCCGTGGCTGTAGTGGTATGGGGATCAAGCCCAACTGGGTCGGTTTGCATGCCCGCACGCAGCACCCCGCCATAGGTTTGAGCGGTGGCAACTACTCCCACACTGAGGACAAAAAACGCAAGCCATAATCGTTTCATCACTTCTTTCTCCTTTCTGCGTAGTCTTCCTAAGACAAACGCCTTTTGAAGCTAAACCACAAGACGCGCCCTAAAAGTTTTAGAACGCGCCCGAGAAATCGTATGCATAGTGTTAGCTTAGTTAGGTGTAACTTGGGGGGTTACTCGAGCCAAGTATTACGCAAGCCTAGATAACTTGTATTTGGAAAGTGCTCAAATCCCTGAACACTAGGACGCAACGCTTCGTATTGGGCAGAGTGGAACAAGAACACATACGGTGCAAGGTCTAGCAGGCGCTCTTGAGCTGCAATGTAGACCTCCCGGCGGGCTTCTTGCTCAGATAGGGTACGACCTTCTTCAAGTAGCGCGTCTAACTCGGCGTCTACAAGTTGACTCATGTTGGTTGCACTGGATGAGTGAAAGTCATCAAACAAAAAGTCGTCTGGGTCAGCTTGCCCGGAGCTACCCAAAATGGTTGCTTGGAACTCGCTAGCGAGCGCTTTAGGCAGGTAGATGCTCCAGTCTTCTGCCACGATATTTGCGGTGATGCCAATTTCGGCGAGGTTAGCTTGAATAATCTCGGCAGGGTCACGCAAAAAGTCATAGGTACTGGTGACGTAGAGGTCAAATTCAAACCCATCTGGATAGCTGGACTCGGCCAGCAAGCTTTGGGCAGTTTCAACATCACGAGCGTTGTAGGGGCTAGCTTCAATGGCGTAGTAGTTACCCGTGGGAATGGCTGTACCCGTTGCCACAATGCCGCCCGTTCCAAACAGTGCCAAGTCCACCACTTGCTGCTTGTCAATGGCATAGGACACCGCTTGGCGCACGAGCATGTCATCAAATGGCGGTTCTTGGGTGTTTAAGTACATGGCGCGGAAGTTAGCAGAAAGCCCGCCAACTACGCTAACTTCGGGGTCTGCCTCGAGCAAGATCACATCGGCGGCTGGCACGTACTCAATCCAGTCCACCGCACCCGTTTGAATGGCGGTTGTGCGCGACGCTGGGTCGGGGTAAAAGGTAAAGGTGATACCGTCTAAATAAGGGAGGGCGTTGCCTTCTGCGTCTGTGCCCCAGTAACTCTCATTCTTTTCGAGCACCATGCGGGTTTGCGGGATGTACTCTATAAAGTTAAACGGCCCTGTACCCACCACAACGTCATTGAGGTCATTATCGTTTGCCATAGCGACATCTTCTGACACAACCACGTTGAGGCTAAACGCGAGTACAGACAGGAGCGGGCTGAAAGGTTGCTCGAGCGTCAGCACCACAGTGCTATCATCTGCTGCAGTGGCACTGCTCACCTGCCCAAAACTACCCGCCCGTGGTGAGGCGATGTCTGGGTCTTTAATACGGTTGATTGAAAACACGACATCCGAGGCAGTTAGCGCGTCCCCGTTGTGAAACGTAACCCCTTCACGCAGGTTAAACGTCCACGTGAGGCCGTCTTCTGAGGTTTCCCATGACTCGGCTAGTGCAGGCACAATAAGGCCGCTGCTATCGAACATAACCAAAGTGTCATAGACGTTCTCGAGCATGTTGCGGGTGGCGGTGGCGTTGGTGGTGTGTGGGTCAAGCCCTACCGGGTCGGTTTGCATGCCGGCGCGCAACACGCCGCCATAGGTTTGCGCAAAGGCTAAACTGCTTAGTAGCAGCAACGTTAACGCAGTCACAATGAAGCTTCGTTTCATGCTTTCCTCCTTTTGTTAACTGTATTAAATCACACTCCGCTGGATATGCGGGGCGTTCGCGCGTACACACGAACCTTCACAGGCTGTTTAGGCAGCAGGCTAATGGCCACACTTGCTTCAGGTAACGTTGGCAAGTGTTCAAAGTTCATATGATGCACGCACAGTGCCAGCATGATGAGCCCCTCGAGCGGCGCCAGTTCGCGCCCGACGCAAAACCGCTCGCCTGCACCAAAGGGCATATAAGCAAGTTTATGCTTCGTGTTGGTCTCTACAGCGTGATGTTTCAAAAAGCGCTCAGGTACAAAGTCATCTTCGTTCGACCAGTAGCTTGGATGACGGTGAATAAGATAAAGACTCACCAACACCCGCGCACCTTGGGAAATCGTCACCTCACCTGCTGAGGTTGCCAAGGTTGTGTCTTGTAAACAGACCCGTGGTGCTGTAGGAATGGTGGGATAAAGCCGCAGTGTTTCTTGCCAGACAGCGTTTAAGTAGGGCAAGTTGAGTAGCTCGAGTAGCTCTTTTTCTCCCGCAAAAAATGTAGCAAAAAATGCATCCAACTCAGCTTGTAAACGCACTTGTACAGCAGGATGATGTGCAACCAGCGCACAGGCCCACGTCAGTGCATAGGACGTTGTTTCGTGACCTGCTGAAATAAGCGTGGCCACTTCGTCACGCAGTTGCGTATCGTTCATACCCTCACCTGTGCTGGCATCTTTGGCGTGAATCAGCGCGTCAAGTAAAGGTCTTGGAAGGTCTGTATCTAATACGTCTACATCTGACGCACTTGCAACAGCCTGCCGCCGGGTTTGAATCAACTCTAAAATGATAGGATCAACTTGCGCACGCA
>JBCCOX010000517.1:0-4046 GCA_039025155.1 Deinococcota bacterium
AACAGCGCTTGCCCGCGAATGGCCATCTGCTCAAAGCCCGTGGGACTAGTTGCCTCGGTAAAAAAGCTCACGTTACCGGGCATACCGACAATCTCAGCATCGCCAAACAAAGCTTCAGCTTCACCAATGTTGCCGGGAAGGTCAAGCACGTACTGCGCGCCAATCTCCATAAACTCTAAGTAAGCAGCTTGGTTGGCAGTTTGATTGGCAACAAGTTGACGAACCTCTTCATGTGCTAGCAAAAGTGCTTGTACGTAGGCACTTGCCTCAGTGCGGTTACTCTCCAGAAAATCTTTGCGAAAGGCAACTACGTCTGCAACGGCGCGGCGAGCTTGACCTGTACCTACAATCAAATTAGCACCAGCCACCGAAAACTCCCCACCTGTACCTGTGAGCGCGCTAGCATCCGGTGTGATGATGAGGGCGGCATCAGCTTCCCCGGTGTAAAGTGCAGCCCCGGGGCTACTCACCCCTTGAAAGCCCACAAAATCTTCGACCCAAACCATCGTAACGCCAGCAAAAGGGTCACTGCCGTCTTGCCCGCAAGCGTCGTTGATTACATTGACAAGTAGCGCTGTACTTGGGCCGTCAAGCTGGGCGGCAATACGGGCGGTGCATAAATCTGTCACGGTGTTCACGTTGGGGCCGCCCACAATCACGTCGCCACCAGCAGAAAACGAGTGCAGCATGGCAACTACAGGTGCATACTGACCTAGCCCATTAGCATTCAAAAAGTCAGCGACTTGAATCACCTGCTCCATCGTGCCACGCAAGCAGACGTGGTCGTTCAAAAAGGCCTCGAGCTGCTGCAAAATAACGTCTTGATTTGTGTGAGTCGCAGTTACGCCACGAGCTTGTACCAAACCTTTAAGTTCAGCAAACCACGCAACATAGTCTGGCCCCCACGTGATGGTGTGGCAGCGCAAGGTGCCATCAAACGCTGCAGGGTTAGTGGCTGGTGTAAAGCGGGCTGCCATAGGTTCACCTGCCAAGGGTGTGACAGGGCCAATTTGGGCTCGAGCTTGGCTCTGTAATCCCAAGCTCAATATCCCCAAGCTCATTAACAGGGTAATTGAAAGAATGTTGCGAAAACTCAGTACGTGCAGCCTCATAGTGCTCCTTTAAGCAGAACGATGTCTTGGTGTATACGACTTGCATATACAACGGGTGGGTTCAACTGGTGTATTCAGCGATGACTACAACCATAACTACGTCGTAGTGTGACAACAACCTAAAAATTCAGTGCGTAACTGTAGGAGGGTTCTAAAAAGTAACGTATCCAAGTTACTAGCTGTCTTCGTAAGACCTATCTTCGTAAGACCCATCTTCGTAAGACCCGTCTTTGTAAGATCGGGCATCTGTGCTATAACCAACACGATAGCGGTTACAACAGGTCAGAAACAAGTTGACACCCTGAGCCACGCCTAAGCAGCTTGTGTCAAGGATAGCTTATCAAGCTGAATAACGCCGAGCAGAACATGCTTATATAGACTCAAGCTTACTTTAGCTGTGTAAACTTAATGTCAACGCAGTATTAACGAATAGAGTACTAACAAAAGGAGTATAGATATGGCCATCAACCAGCGCGTTAGCACGTGGCAGGATACGCAGCGAGAACTTTCAAGTGAGTTGCTCGAGTTTCAAAAACAGCTCTTTACCGTCACCTCCCTGTCCGAACTGGGCATCAACGAAGCTATTTTGGATGAGCTAGTGCCGAGTTTTGACAACCTCCCAGCAGATAAATACGACCTCGAGCTATACGGCTGGGACGAACCCAAGCGCTTTCGGGCCCAGACCAACGCCAAAGTTGTCTTAACAGGTGAAACGTGGAGCATCGAGTACTTGCCACAAGAAGCGTTTACGCAATCCTCTGCCCAAGACGATCAACGGGCTAAACCGCGCCTTTTTGAGATGATTGACCCGGCTGTGTTACATAACGCGGAGTTTCAAAAGATGATACTTGCCGGTGCCAACATGGTTAAAGCACAGTTTCCTTATGTGACGCAGCTCAAAATAGGCATTCACCAGATGTTGATTGTCACCAAAGACTCACGTGACCCAGCGACTAACTCACCGGAAGGCATGCACCAAGACGGCCTCAACTGCCCGTTTATTATTAGCGCCATTCCCTTTGTGCTAGAAGATGTGCAAGGCGGTACTGCTGAGAGCATCATTTATGCTTCTGACAAAACAACCGAACTGTGGCGCGGGCAGCTTCAGCGTGGTCAAGTTATTTTTATGGATGACATGTATTTGTGGCACACAGTGACGCCGATGGGCTCTGAACACGCAGACATCCTCACTCGGCGGGGTATTTTTGGCTTTGATTTTGTGATTTTAGATTCGATGTAATCTTACCTTTGCTCATCTTGATGTAGGTGACATGTGGTGAAGCTGATTAGGGGCAGAGTTGATACCCTTTCCGGTTAAATTCCTTGGCGAATTAACCCGCACGGAGTGCGTAGAAACAGCTACCGATTCCGGTTAGGACTTTGTGACGCCCAAAGGGGTTTACAAAGTATTTAATCGGAATCGGTATTGCATCACCAAGCTGATTTTACCATAAAGACGATCTCAAGAAAGCACGTTGCAGATTGCCTTGAGACATTAAATATAGTGATGAGTTTGTTTTATCTTTAGCTTGGTCGTGCAGTATAACTTGGTGAAAAGTTCAAATACTGTTGTTCGCAAAACGCAGATGTAATCCTGTTGGAAACAATACCTAGGAGGATGACGTGAGTTTCGGTATAGCTAGCTTATTTGGCCTGTTATTTGAAGGTGCCAAGTTGGAAGAGGCTATCTATTTTTTGCCAGTACACATTGCTCACAGAGATGAGCCAATGTGGTTTGTGCTAGAGAGTAAAGCGCCGCGCAACCTGACAAGTATCGAAGGGTTTTGTCTTAGCTACGAACCAGATGACGAAGCCCTTGTGCCGTTCACACTCACTGCCCAACGCATAATGTACGTCATTGACGAAGAAGCGTACTTGATATTACTGTCGCCTGTTGAGCTTACTGACCCAACCCTTGAACCAAGATTAACGCGGCTTCTTTTGAATATGGACTGGGAACGTGCTAAAAAGATTCTGCCATTTGAACAGCTAACCTAATTACTTTGTAGCACATGATTACTATGTACCTAGCTCACACAACATGCAAGGCTTCATAAAGCCTTAAGACTTGCTGCCAGCAAATGTCAAGAAATTGTAAGACGGTAAGCACACTGCTGCGATAAACACACCACAAAATAGCTCGAAGTTACTATTTTGACGTTGAATTTGACGTGAGGCTAGCAAATCTGACCAAGTTAGTATGTAATCTCGCGCTAGATTGCAACAAAAGTCATCAGCATACAATTATGTGTTTGTACATTGTGCTGCTAGCAAATTCAAGTACCTTTAAGCTTGTTGAATTATCACACCAGTTAGTTGACTTTGCAAAGAGAGTTTTACGTTCACAGTTCAACGCTGTGTCAACTCAAACATGGCGCTGGTCTACTCGCGTGCTGTTAATTACAAAGCTTTACAGGGATAAAACTTGAAGAATCTTGTCAACAGCTAGCAGTTTATTGAAAGGGGCAAACCTAGATGAAACATGTTCTAAGACTTGCGTTTGTGTTGGCACTTTTTGTAGGTGTCACTGTACACGCACAAACCATCACCGTGGCGCAGGGGGCAGATGCCGTCACGCTCGATCCACACGGCACCAATGACCAACCTTCCGCTCGGGTTATGCGCCAAATTTACGACACCCTCGTGGTGCAAAACGAAGACCTTACCTTAACACCCGGATTAGCAGCCTCTTGGGAACAAGTTGAGCCTACTGTTTGGGACTTTACGTTACGTGAAGGCGTGACCTTCCACAACGGTGAGCCTTTAGAAGCTGCTGACGTGGCGTTTACCTTCAACCGCATGCTCGACCCAGAAACCGCTGCACCAAGTAGCTTTTTGCTTGGCTTTGTGGAAAGTGTGGAAGCTATTGATGATATGACTGTGCGCGTCACAACAGAATTCCCATTTGCACCTGCACTCAGCCACTTTTCACAC